>JADZEM010000027.1 GCA_020850535.1 Chloroflexota bacterium | reverse complement strand
CGGAGGCCCTCACCCCCCGCCCCCCGGGGGAGGCCCGCCCCCCCCGCCCCCCGCGCCCGGGGCGCGGGAGCGGGGGAGCCGCCCGCGAGTTTCGTGCCGCCCCCGCTCCCGCGCACAGGGAGAGGGGGTCGGGGGGTGAGGGCCTCCCCAGGGGGTCGGGGGGTGAGGGCCTCCGGGCTGCGCCGCCTTGGTGTCATGCACCAGCCCCGTAGCCGGCCTCGGCCAGCGCCCGGCGGGCCTCGTCGCCGTCGTTCCAGTCCAGGCGCTGGTCACCCACCAGCATCCGGCGCTCGTGGCCCTTCCCGGCCAGCAGGATCGTGTCGCCGGGCCGCGCCCGCCCGATCAGCGTGCGGATCGCCGAGGCGCGGTCGATGTCGATGGCAAACTCTTGACCGCGCACCTTGCCGACCGCCTCCGCACCCGCCGCGATCTGCTCGGCGATCTCGCGCGGGTCTTCGTGGAGCGGATCGTCCATGCTGATGACAACGTAGTCCGCCGACTCGGCGGCGGCGCGGCCCATCGTCGGGCGATTCGCGGGATCGCGCTCGCCGGCGTGCCCGAAAACCGTCATCAGGTGGCCGGAGGTGTGGGCGCGCAGGGTCTTGAGGGCGTTCTCCAACGCCTGCGGCGTGTGCGCGAAGTCAACCACCACCAGGAACGGCTGGCCGGCGTCCACCCGCTCCATCCGGCCCGGGACCGGCGGCATCTCAACGGCAGCATCGACGACGTTGTCGAGCGTAGCGCCAAGCTGTAGGGCAGCCGTGCTCGCGGCCAGCCAGTTCGCGACGTTGAACCGGCCCAGCAACCGCGACTCCACCCGTGCCTCTCCCTGGCGGGTGGCGATGGTGAACGCCGCGCCGCGCACGTCAAGTAGCACGTCGCGTGCCATCACGTCGGCCGCCGACTCGATACCATACGTGCGGACCGGAGCCGGGCAAGCGGCGCGCATCGCCGCGGCGTACGGGTCGTCGGCGTTGACGATGCCCACGCGCGGCCAGGCCTTCCGGGTCGGCTCGCCGAGCATCACGAAGAGGCGTGCTTTGGCCCGCGCGTACTCGTCCATCGTGCCGTGAAAGTTCAGGTGCTCGGGGCTGAGATTCGTGAAGATGGCGACGTCGATCTCGCAGCCGCGCACCCGGTCGAGCATCAGCGCGTGCGAGCTGACCTCCAGGATGGCCGTATCCACCCGGTCTCTGACCATCTCGGCCATGACCTCCTGCACCCGGTCCGCCTCGGGGGTGGTGTGGTGCAGATCGTTCGGGCGGATCTGGTCGCCGCTCTTCACGTCCACCGTCGTCAGCCAGCCGACGCGCTGGCCGGCCCGTTCGAGGATGGCCGCCAGCAGGCGCGTCGTCGAGGTCTTGCCGTCGGTCCCCGTCACGCCGACGAGGCGCAGGTGGCGGGTCGGGTGACCGCGCATCGCCGCCGCAAGGTCTGCCAGGGCCGGGCGAGCCGCCGGCACCGCGATCATGGCGCGGTCAGCGGGGAGCGGCAGCGGGCAGTCCGCCACCACGCCCACGGCTCCGCGCTCCAGAGCCTGCGGCACGAAGGCGCGGGCATCATGGCGCTCGCCGGGCAGCACCACGAACAGTTGGCCCGGCTGCACCCGGCGCGAATCGTGC
Organism: Chloroflexota bacterium; assembly: GCA_020850535.1. Taxonomy (NCBI): domain Bacteria; kingdom Bacillati; phylum Chloroflexota; species Chloroflexota bacterium. The sequence goes on along the minus strand of JADZEM010000027.1, from coordinate 6,710 downwards.
ACGACGCCGAGCACGTCGGCAGCCGGATCGCCCTGCACCAGGGTCGCTCCAGGGACATCCGCGAGAAGATCGAGCAGGCGCATCACGGGTATAATGACGGAATCACTGGTCACATCGACGAGTATTCTGGTCACAGCTCTGGCATCGTCCATCACAATGTTGGACGATGCCACACACGCCGAGCCGCCCCGCTGGTGGCCGTGTGCGTCAGGCCCGCTGCGTAGGCGTTGGCCGCTGACCGTCCATCACCTGGACCGCTGCTCGTGGCCTGCTCGGCCGGTTTGACGCGCGTCTGCAATCTCTCTGGGTGCTGCCTGTGACCGTCCCACCCAAGCCGCCGACATCCGCTGGCCCCGCTGCCTCCTCGACCATCGCCGCGGTGGCCCAGGACCGCCCGAAGCTGGCCGAGCAGCTCCGCAATCTGCCGGACCGGCCGGGCGTGTACCTGTTCAAGGACGCGCGCGGGAAGCTGCTGTACGTTGGCAAGGCCGAATCGCTCAAAGACCGGGTGCGCTCGTACTTCCAGCCAAGTACCAGCTTCGACATGACGCACCAGCCGAAGCTGCGCCAGATGACGCTGCAGGCCCAGGCCGTCGAGTACATCCTGACCGAGTCACCGATCCAGGCGCTGATCTGGGAGAACGACCTCGTCCGCAAAGAGCAGCCCCGGTTCAACACCAAGCTGCGGGATGACAAGCACTACCCGTACATCCGGATCGACGTGCAGAACCCGTGGCCGGTGGCGCGGGTGAGCCGTCGCATCGAGCGGGACGGCGCCCGCTACTTCGGGCCGTTTCCGCACGCGACCTCGGTCCGTCAGACGCTCGACACGCTCAGCCGGCTCTTTCCACAGATCCTGTGCAGCCGCACGATCACCGGCACCGATGATCGCGCCTGCCTCTATCTCCACATCAAGCGCTGCCCCGCGCCGTGCATCGGCCTGATCGACAACGGCGGGTACCGCGAGCTGATCGACGGCATGGTGCGTTTCCTGGACGGCAAGAACCAGTCCGTGCTCAAGGAGCTGGAAGCCGAGATGGAGACGGCCGCCGAGAACCTGGAGTTCGAGCGGGCGGCCGACCTGCGGGACCGGCTCAAGGCGGCGCGCAAGGTCATCGAGCAGGAGAAGGTCGGGTACACGACGCTGGTCGATCAGGACGTGATCGGCTTCTCGCGGGACGGCGGCAACGCCTGCGTGCAGTTGTTCTTCATGCGCGAGGGGCAGCTTGCCCGCCGCGACGCCTTCCTGATGCAGGACGCCGAGGGCGACACCGACCGCGAGGTGCTGACCAGCTTCGTCAAGCAGTTCTACCCACGGGCAACGGACATTCCGGCCGAGCTGTTGCTGCCCGAGGAGATCGACGAGGCCGACACGATTCAGGAGTGGCTGCGGCAGGCGCGCGGCAAGCGCGTTGAGCTGCTGGCGCCACAGCGCGGCGAGAAGCGGCGCATCGTGGAGCTGGCGACGAAGAACGCCCGCGACACGCTGGAGCAGCAGAAGGCCGAGTGGCTGGCCGACGGCGAGAAGACCGGCGAGGCGGCGCTCCAGCTTCAGGAGGCGCTGAGCCTGCCGCGCCCGCCGCGCCGCATCGAGTGCTTCGACATCTCGCACGTCCAGGGCACCAACCAGGTCGCCAGCATGGTCGTGTTCGAGGACGGCAAGCCGAAGCGCTCGGACTACAAGCGCTTCAAGATCAAGCACCAGGAAGGGAACAACGACTTCCTGAGCATGCAGGAGGTCGTGCGGCGGCGGTTCACGCGGGCGCTGGCCGCGACGCCCGGCACTGAAGGCATGGGCAACAACCTCACCCCCCCAACCCCCCTCTCCGGCGCGGAGAGGGGGAGCAGACTGGTCTCCCCCCTCTCCGCGCCGGAGAGGGGGTCGGGGGGTGAGGGGCGCTCCGTCGCGCTGCCGCTGATCGAAGATGACGACACCGCCGCCCACGTCGCGACGGAGATGCTCGACGGCGGGCTGGAGTCCGCGTCTGCCTGGGCGCACGGCGGCGACGAGGCGAAGGACGCGGCCAACGGTCAGTCCGCCAGCTGGGGGGTCTTCCCCGATCTGGTCATCATCGACGGCGGCAAGGGGCAGCTTTCGGCGGCCGTCGAGGTGATGAACAGCCTGGAGCTATCCGAGATCCCGATTGTCGGGCTGGCGAAGGAGCGCGAGGAGCTGTTCCAGAAGCACAGCTCGGAACCGGTCATCCTGCCGCGCAACTCCCAGGGGCTGTACCTCGTGCAGCGGGTCCGCGACGAGGCCCACCGCTTCGCGATCACCTACCACCGCAAGGTGCGCGGCAAGAAGGGCCTGCGCTCGCAGCTTGACGACGTGCCAGGGGTCGGCCCGACCCGCAAGAAGGCGCTGCTGCGGCACTTTGGGACGGTCAGAGCGATCCGCGGCGCAACGGTGGAAGAGCTGGCGGCGGTGCCTGGGATGACGCGCCGGACCGCCGAAGAGCTGAAGCGAGCCATCGCGGAGTAGCCCCGGCCTGGTGGCCCCGGCCTGGTAGCCCCGGCCTCGCGTGGCCCACGTCCAGGCTGTTGGCTCGGCAACCGCCGCTGACCACCTGGGACATCGGCCTGCTCGACCGCTGTCATTTGGAACCCGCGCCGCCACACCAGCGTCAGTGCCTAGTGGACGGTACGTCCACAGGCCGGTGCGTCGCCGAACGGTCTCTTGCGCCCGAACGACTGCACGCGGCCGGCTGCTGGAGGAAACGTGCGGGATCAGACCCGACTCGGTCTGTTCGCCCTGGCCACGGCGGCCGTGCTGGGCCTGCTTGGCGACCTGCTGCTGCGCGTATCGCCCTGGGGCGTGAACGCACCGCTGTTCATCCTGGCGTTGGTGACGGGCGCCGGCGTGCTGGTCTCGCTGGCGCGGCTGCCCCTTCTCGGCGAGGGCCGCTGGCTGGCCTTGCTGGCGCTGCTGTTCTCGGCGGGCATCGCCCTGCGCGACTCGGAGGCGCTCACGGCCGTGAACGTGCTGGCCGTCCTGCTGACCATCGGGCTGGCAGCACACCGAGCGCCGGGTGGTTGGCCGTTCATCGGCGGGTTGCCGCAGTTCGTGGGCGGGCTGGTCTCGGCCGGGTTCCACGCCTGCGGCGGCGTGCTGGTGCTGCTCGGCTTCGACATCCACTGGCGCGAGGTGCCGCGCACGGGCTGGCCGGCGGTCGTGCTCGCCGTGCTGCGCGGCCTGCTGATAGCGATCCCGTTGCTGTTGGTGTTCGGCGGGCTGTTCATGGCAGCAGACGCCGTCTTCTCAGGCATCGTGACGAAGGTGCTGAACATCAACCTGAGGGACATGTTCGGGCACATCTTCTGGTCCTGCGTCTGGACGTGGCTGACGGCCGGCTTCTTGCGCCAGGCCCTGTTCTGCACCGTGGCCATCGACGGACTCGGCACGAAGCCCGTCAGCCCGCCGGTCGAGGCCGACAGTGAGGGCCTCCCCGTACCGGCCCCATCCCCCGTAGGCAACGACCTCACCCCCCAGCCCCCTCTCCGCGTCGGAGAGGGGGAGATGCTGCTGTCTGCTCCCCGCTCCCCTGGAGGGAGCGGGGCTGGGGGCGAGGGGGAATCTCACAGTGAGGGCCTCCCCGCGCCGGCCGCAAAGTCCGCGCGTCCGCCACGCCCTGGTGGCCGGGTCGGCTTCCTCGGCATCGTCGAACTGAGCGTCGTGCTGGGACTGCTCGACCTGCTGTTCCTGGCCTTCGTGATCGTCCAGTTCCGCTACCTGTTCGGCGGCGCTGCGCTGGTGGAAGTGTCGCCCACGCTCACCTTCTCGGAGTACGCCCGGCGTGGCTTCTTCGAGCTGGTGACAGTGGCGGCCTTGCTGCTGGGCATCATGCTGTTCCTGGACTGGCTGGCGCGGCTGGACACACCCGTTCACACTCTGGTGTACCGCGTCCTGGCCGGCCTGCTGGTGGCCCTCCTGGCCGTCGTGATCGTGTCGGCGCTGCAGCGCATGCGACTCTACACCCTGGAGCTTGGCCTGACCGAGCTGCGGCTCTACACCACAGCGTTCATGCTGTGGATCGCAGCAGGCGCTGTCTGGTTCCTGGCGACGGTCCTCCGAGACCATCGTCAGCGCTTCCTGTTCGGCGCGAGCATGGCCGGACTGGGCGTGGCGCTGATCCTGAACCTGATCAACCCAGACGATCTGATCGTGCGGACGAACGCGGCCCGCCACGATGCCCCCGCGCGCTTCGATGGCTCGTACACGCTCGGCCTCAGCAGCGACGCAACGCCCGCGCTCCTCGACGTGCTGGACGCGGTGCCGGCCCAGCAGCGCGACCTGATCGCCCGACGGCTGATCGCCCGCTGGAGAGCGGCGCAGAACCAGGACTGGCGCAGCTGGAACTACGGTCGCTGGCGCGCCTGGACCCTGACCGCCGCCAACGAGGAGCGGCTGCGCGGGCTGGCTGGGCCGCCGAACACCAACCCCTCGCAGCCAAACGGCCGCCTGGACATCCCCGGCCCGTCTGATCCCTAGTGGCTCGGCAGGCGTGAATCGCAGGATCGCTCGGTGCCCATCGTCGTCCTGACCCCATTCGGCACGCTCAGGGCAAGCTCCGCGAGGAACGACCTCCCCTCCGTCATCCCGACCGCGGCGAGGAACGAGCGGAGCGGAGGGATCTTCTCCTTCTGTAGCGTGAGGAAGATCCCTCGACTGCGTTCGCACGCTCGCGTCGCTCGGGATGACGGGGGAAGCGTCGAGTGACCCGACCCGGTCGTTCACGACTGACAGGCCACTACGGCCGCCGTGGTGTCCATGCCGCGTGTACGCAACAGTGCGGCCAGATGTAGGTTGACGCACTCGTCCAGGTAGAGCCAGAGCGACATCAGGACGCTGAGTCTTCGTTCTCGGCGATGTAGCAGTCGATCTCGGCCTGATGCGCGTCGTAGAACGCCAGCGCCATCTCGACGGCTGTCTGGTCGAGCATCGGATACGCGTCTACGATCTGGCGTACCGACGCCAGATATCGGCTTGCCACGACGACCGTTCGGACTGAGACACGCGTGCCTTCCAGCGTCGGCTCGCCCTCAAGAATGCGCGGATTCCGCACAGCCCGACGCGGATATGGGTGCTGAACGATTCTGGCAGCCATCGACAGATGCACCTCAGAACGGATGGCGCAAACTTCCGGATTCGAGTGACCAGCCTCTGGCATCGTCAGGCGGCGGAGGCAGCCGCCAGCGACGCCGCGAGATCCAGGTGGACCCACTCCCGATCCGCGCGGTCGTTGGCGCGGACCCACAGTTGCCCCGTCGCCGGCTCGGCAATCGAGCTGTAGACCGTCCCGGGGTTCTCCAGGCAGTCCCAGACCTCGATGGCCCCACGGGGCGGACAAGTGTCGGTGAGCGCTTCGCGGGCGACGTCGATCCCGTGCCCGCCCGCCCCGAACCACTCCCCGAGCCGCAACAATCGGTGCTGTGAGCTTGGCACGACCCAGCCCTCTTGCAGCGTCATCATCTCGTCGTGCTGGAAATGGTTCGTGGCGAAGAGCCGCCCGGCCTGCATCGAGGTCGCGCGCACCTGCTCCATCGAGAACTCGAACAGGCGGCCGTCGTTCGCGGCGGCAGAGGCGACGGTCAGGTTGTTGCCGATGGTCCGCCGCGCGCCGCGCAGCAGCCACTCGGCCTCGTCCAGCGAGCCGGCGTACTGGGCCAGCAGCCGGTAGAGCATCAGCAGCGGCGTCCCGTTCGCCGTCTCCTGCGAGACCGTCGAGGTCAGACAGGCCAGCGAGATGCCGTCCCCGTTCATGGCCGTCACCAGCCCCACGAAGCCCGGCCACGCCACTGACACAAATGCCTTGCCGCGCGCCGGCCGCACCACAAACGCGACAACGTTCTGCCGCAGCTCGCACGGCACGATGCCATCAGGGTCAAGGAAGTCGTCATGGACCATGTAGTCCAGGTTGCGCCCGTGGATCGGCCCGCCGGTCGCGCTGGCCTCGCCGGCCAGCACGAAGCTGGAGCAGGCAAAGCCCCCCACGGCGACCGGCGCCGGCGTCGGCGGCGCGCCCAGCCACCCCAGCACCGGCTTGACGAAGCGGTGATGCAGCAGCGGCGCGAGCATCGGGTTCAGCTGGATCAGGGAGTGCAGGACGTCGTCAAAGCAGTTGAGCAGAAGGATGTCCCGATACGGCACCCGCGCGCCGTCCGCGAGGCCGCGCATCTCCTCGCGCAGCTCACGCGGGATGTTCGGGTGCATCCGCGCCAGGATGCCGTACAGGATGCCGAGGAAGCCGGCCCCCATCGCCAACCCCTTGCCGAAGACGATGTCGTCCACAAGGCGGCTTCGCAGGTGTCGGACCCGCTCGCCAAGCGCCATGCCGTGCTGCCAGCCTCGCGCGTACGGCTCGCCGGACAACTCGACCAGCAGCAGGCCGTCGTGCTCGACGACAGACGGGATGCGAGACGAGGACCGCTCAAGCGTCGGGCGCGGCAGTCTGAACATGGGGACGAAACCTTCCTGGCGACGGCCAGCCCGTCGCCAGGGTCGATTATCGCAGGCAGGGGAGAGCAGCGCGCGGCTTTACGCCTCGTCCTCAGGGCGATTGCATGTTGATGTCGTCGTGCAGCGGCGTCGGGGCTTGAAAGCCCCGCCTACGATCCTGCAGTCGCTGCGCGACGCTGTAGTCTCACCAGTCCCTGTCCGTGCCCGGTGTCCGTCGCGCAGCGACGGCGTGACTGTAGGCGGGGACTTCAGT
>JADZEM010000026.1 GCA_020850535.1 Chloroflexota bacterium | reverse complement strand
CCCCCGGAGTGGCCCTCACCCCCGGAGTGGCCCTCACCCCCGGAGTGGCCCTCACCCCCGGAGTGGCCCTCACCCCCCGACCCCCTCTCCCTGTGCGCGGGAGAGGGGGAGAGTCCAGCGAGTTGATGGACGGCATGCAGTCCGTCACCGTGGACGGCGTGCGGGTCGTCTACAAGGAGGCTGGCCCGGCCGATGCGCCGCCGGTCCTGGTACTGCACGGCTGGGGCGCGAACAGCCAGGCGGTCGGCAGCATCCAGGCCGTCCTGCGGGAGACCCACCGGACCATCGCGCCAGACCTGCCCGGCTTCGGCCTGAGCGATCCGCCCCCCGTCCCCTGGGGCGCCCAGGAGTACGCCGCCTGCGTGCGCGGCCTGATGGCGGCGCTCGGCATCGCGCGGGCCAGCATCGTCGGGCACTCGCACGGCGGACGGACGGCCATCGTGCTGGCGGCCACCCACCCCGAGCTGATCGACCGGCTGGTGCTGGTGGACAGCGCCGGTCTGCGCCCGAAACGGCAGGCTGGCTACTACGCGCGTGTCTACGCCTACAAGGCCGGGCGCAAGGCGCTCGCGACGCCGCCGTTCAACGGGCCGCTCGGCAACCCCCTCCGCCGCCTGTTCGACGCCCGCTTCGGCTCGGCCGACTACCGGCAGGCCGGCACTATGCGCGGCACGCTGGTCCGCGTCGTGAACGAGGACTGGCGGCACCTGCTCCCGAAGATCCAGGCCCCAACGCTCCTGGTCTGGGGCGAGCTGGACGATCAGACGCCGCTCTCGGACGGGGAGCTGATGGAGAAACTGATTCCGGACGCCGGGCTGGTCGTCTTCCCGGGGGCCGGCCACTACGCCTACGCCGACGATCTCGGACGGTTCGCGCGGGTGGTCGGGCACTTCCTGGCGTGAGCCGTACAATCCTGGCGCCCGGATGCGCCCCGCACACCACACGGCACGGCGCGGCCCGGCACCAACGAGCAATCACGATCAGGGGTGATGATGAGGGAGCAGAGCCGTAAGCTGCGCGTCGCGGTGATCTTCGGGAGCCGGTCGGTTGAGCACGAAGTCTCGATCATCTCCGCGATTCAAGCGATGGACGCGCTCGATCCGCGCCACTACGAGCCGCTCCCCATCTACATCACCAAAGAGGGCCAGTGGATCACCGGCCAGGAGCTGCGGCGCATCGACAGCTTCAAGGACATGCCGGGCCTGCTCGCCCGCTGCAAGCCGGTCTACCTGCGGCCGGAGCCGTTCGGGAACCGCCTCTTCATGGAGGAGTCCGGGCCGCTCGGGAGCAAGCGCACCCGCGTGACGGTGGTGGATGCCGTCTTCCCCGTCATCCACGGCACCTACGGCGAAGACGGCACCCTGCAAGGCCTGCTGGAGCTGGCAGCGGTCCCCTACGTCGGGGCCGGGGTGGTCGGGTCGGCGGTCGGCATGGACAAGATCATCATGAAGGCGGCCTTCAAGGCCCAGGGGCTGCCGGTCGTCAACTATCGCTGGTTCACCCGCACCCGCTGGCAGTCCGAGGCCGACCGTGTCGCCGACGAGCTGGAAGGCTCGCTGGCCTTTCCCCTGTTCGTGAAGCCGGCCAACCTTGGATCGAGCATCGGGATCTCGAAGGCGACGGACCGCGCCTCGCTCTTCGACGCCATCGAGGTGGCGGCCCACTACGACCGCCGGCTGCTGGTCGAAGAGGCGTTCGAGGGCGGCATCGAGGTCAACTGCTCGGTGCTCGGCAACGACGATCCGCAGGCATCCGTCTGCGAGCAGCCCATCGCCTGGGCCGAGATCCTCTCCTACGAGGACAAGTACCTGCGCGGCGGCAAGGGCAAGGCTGGCAGCAGCGGCGGCGAGGGCATGGCCTCGCTGACGCGGCGCATCCCCGCCCCGATCCCCGCCGACCTGACCACGGAGATCCAGCGGCTGGCCGTCGAGGCGTTCAAGGCCGTGGATTGCGCCGGCCTCGCCCGCATCGACTTCCTGGTGCAGCCCGAGACCGGCCGCGTCGCCGTCAACGAGATCAACACGATGCCCGGGTCGCTCGCCTTCTACCTCTGGGAGGCCAGCGGCGTGCCGTTCCCGGCGCTGGTGGATCGGCTGGTCACGCTGGCGCTCGAACGGCACCGCGAGCGCCAGCAAACGACGTTCAGCTTCGACAGCGCGCTGCTGCAGAAGTTCTCCCGGGGAAAGGCGTAGGGGCATCCTCGCTCAGTGCTCGTCGAAGATGCGCTGCAGCTCCGACGGGTCGCTGGTCTTCAGGAGCGCCAGCGAGAGCAGCACCCGCGCCTTCTGCGCCGTCAGGCTGTCGCCGCGCACGAACCGCTCGCCGGTCTCGACGGGCACGCGCCCATCACCGCCACGGTTCACCAGCACCACCGGCACGCCCCGCGCCACCGCCTCACGCAGGGCCTCGAGCTGGTTTCGGTGCGGCTTGCCGCTGTACGAGAAGCCGTTGACGACGATCCCGCGTGCGCCCGCCTCCACGAACGCCCGCACCGCCACACCGTCCGCGCCGGCGTAGGTCGCCACGATGTCCACGCGCGGCAGGTCGTCGGTCGGCGGGAGCGTCACCGCCGAGGCGAACGTGTGGCGGCGCGTCGGCGTGCGGAAGAACGAGACGCGGTCCACCTCGACGCTGCCCAGGATGCCGTAGGTCCGCGACGTGAAGCCGCTCGGCCGCTGGTTGGTCTTGGTGACCTCGCGGGCGCTGTGAATCTCTTCGTTCAGCACCACCAGCGCGCCAGCCCCGGCGGCCCGCGGCGAGGCCGCGACCCGCACGGCGTCGAGCAGGTTCTTGTCGCCATCGTTGCCGATGGTCCCGTGCTTCCGCTGCGAACAGGCCACCACGATCGGCTTGCGGGTCTGGATCGCCAGGTGCAGGAAGTACGCCGACTCCTCAGCGGTGTAGGTGCCGTGCGTCACGACGATCCCGTCAACGCTCGGATCGTCGGCGGCGCGGCGAGCGGCCCGCCCGATGGTCAGCCACTCGGCCGGAGTGAACGTCTCCGCGCCTTCGCGCAAAATATCCTCAACGTCGAGGTCGGCCACGCTCGTGACGTCGCTCTCGGGATACCATGCACGGATATCGGCCAGCACGGCATCGATACCGACGCGTCCGGTAACACGATTCGCGATGGTCCCACCGGTGGCGAGCACCCGGATCCGGGGACGAGGCGCGTCGGAGCGCGCCGATGGCGAACTGGATGATTGCATGAAATCTACAGTACCATTGCGCTCTGCTTTCCAGCCAGCGGCAATGGCCGGCCGCGTTCCCCCAGAGGCTCGCGCACGCCTATGAGTACATCAACCGTCAGTGTGGAGCGCGCCCGGCTCCAGAAACGGAGCGCGGTCGAGCGATGGGGGCCGCTCCTGCGGTACGGGTCGTTCGCGCTGGCGCTGCTGGCCTGGGAGATCGCAGGCTGGACGGGCGAGCGGCTGCTGATCCCGCCGTTCTCCGCCACGGTGGCCGCGCTCTGGAAGATGACCCTCTCCGGCGAGCTGCTGACGGCCCTGGCGACCAGCAACCAGTCCCTGGTGATCGGCTTCGCCATCACCGTCCTGCTCGGCATCCCGGCCGGGCTGGTGCTCGGGCGCTTCCCGCTGCTGGATCGCGCGTCGAGCCTTTACCTGGACATCTCGCTGGTGCTGCCGATGGTCGCCCTGATGCCGGTCGTCATCGCGGCGCTGGGCATCACCCTGACGGCCCGCGTCGTCATCGTGGTCCTGTTCGCCGTGCCGGGCCTGATCGTCAACGTGCGGACAGGCATGCGAGGCGTCGATCCACGCCTCGTGGAGATGGCGCGGGCGTTCGGGGCGCGCGAGTGGGAGATCTGGTTGAAGGTCACCCTGCCAGCGGCCTTGCCAGCCCTGATGGCGGGCCTGCGCTACGCCGCCTCGCGGGCCGTCGTCGGCATGATCATCGTCGAGCTGACGCTGATCTCGGTCGGCGTCGGGCTGATCATCCAGGCCGGGCGCGGCTCGTTCCAGCCCGAGATCGTGTTCGCGGCCACCATCGTGATCGCCGCCGAGGGCATGCTGATCGTCAGCCTGGCGCGCCGCTTCGAGCGCGTCATCGCCAACCCGCGCCGCGCGCCGAAGGCCGCCCGATGAGCGTCATGTCGGATTCCGCAACCGTCAGCGCCGAGCGTCCAGGCGTGCATCGCACGATCCAGGTCACCCCGATGATGCACCTGCGGCGCTTCCTGCTCGGCTCGGCGCTGCCCTGGCTGGCGTTCGGGGTCGGGCTGCTGCTCTGGGAGGCCATCGGGCAGGCCGGCTGGTACACGTTCCTGCCGCCCTTCAGCGGCGTGCTGACGGCCTTCTGGGAGCTGATCGCGAGCGGGCGCATCTGGGCGATCCGCCTGACGCTGGAGTCGCTGTCGATCGGCTTTGGCCTGTCGCTGGTGCTCGGGATCGTCACCGGCATCGCGATGGCCCGCAGCCCGCTGCTTGAGTACGTGCTCGATCCGTGGATCGACGCCTTCATGACGATCCCGTCGTCGGCGCTGATCCCGCTCTACCTGATCCTCTTCGGCCTGGGCGCCGAGACGCGGGTCGTGATCGTGTTCATGCACGCCTACTTCGTGGTCGTCATCAACACGCTGGCCGGCGCGCGGGCGGTCGACGCCCACCTCGTGGAGATGGCGCGGGCGTTCGGCGCGCGCGAGGGCGACATCATCCGCAGGATCGTGCTGCCGTCGGCGCTGCCGCTGGTGCTGACGGGCATGCGGCTCGGGTTCGGACGTGCCGTGCGCGGCATCATCAACGGCGAGACGATCCTCGCCAGTGTCGGCATCGGCCAGTTGCTGATCCGCTACGGGCGCTCGTTTCAGATGGAAGCGCTGTACGCGGTGGTGCTGACCATCGTGATCCTGGCGGTCGTCGGCACGACGCTGGTCGGCTACCTGGAGAAGCGGCTGACGCGCTGGCAGAAGGCGTAGTCGCGGCGGGTCAGATCCTGGCAGCGCACTGCGCGTCGTGACGCCAGATCGTTCGCACGATCGCCGGTGTTTCCGGCGCGCTGCCCTTGAATCTCAGTGATTGCATGCAATATACCATCGGCACTGCGTTTCGGCCCGGTTGTTCTGATGGCTGACGCATCGCAATGGGAGGCTTGGGCATGGTCGCCTCGGCGTATGACCTGATCGTTCGCTCGCGGCGCATCTACACGCCCGGCGGCTGGCTTGACGGCGCGGTCGCCGTGCGCGGCGAGAAGATCGCGGCGCTGCTGACCGCCGACGAGATCCCGGCGGCCGAGCGCACCATCGACGCCGGCGAGCAGCCGGTCATCCCTGGGCTGATCGACACGCACATCCACCTGCGGGATCCGGGCTTCACCCACAAGGAAGACTTCGAGACCGGCACGCGGGCGGCGGCGGCCGGCGGCGTCACCACCGTCCTCGACATGCCGAACGTCGAGCCGCCGACGAACACCGTCGGGCGGCTGCTGAACCACCTGGAGAACGCCGCCTCGAAGTCGCTGGTGGACTTCGGGCACAACGCGGCGGGGACCGTCCCGGACAACATCGCCGGGCTGGCCGAGGCCGGCGCGACGGCGTTCAAGGTCTTCATGATGGCCGACATCGGGCGGGACTACCCCCACATGCCGGGCATCGCCGTGGACGACCACGCCACGCTGTTCGAGATCTGCGAGCAGGTCGCCAGGACCGGCAAGACCCTGTTCATCCACCCGCACGACCAGAAGCTGTACGACCTGTTCGTCAACCGGGCCTGGGACAACTGGGGCACCGACTTCCGGTCGTACGCCCGGGCCTGGCGCGACGGCGACGGCGTGGTGCTCGACTCGGGCATCGCCACGATGCTGCGCTTCCAGAAGGCCACCGGCGTCAAACTGCACGTCCTGCACACCTCGACCATCGAGGGCTTCAAGATGGTCCGCGACGCCAAGGCTGAGGGCCGCCCCGTCACCTGCGAGCTGAACCCGTTCTCGCTGTTCCTCACCAACTCCTGGGAGAACATCGAGAAGTACGGCCCCTACTGCCTGGGCATCTGGATCCCCGACCACCACGCGAAGGCGACCTGGGACGCCTTGCTGGACGGCACCGCCGACGTGATCGCCACCGACCATGCTCCCCACACGAAGGAGGAGAAGGAGATCGGCTGGACGAACATGTACGCGGCCCCCGGTGGCAGCCCCATCGTCCAGCACTACCTCTCGCTGCTGCTGAACGCCGTCAACGCCGGCCGCGTCAGCCTGGAGCGGGTCGTCGAGCTGTGCTGCGAGAAGCCGGCGAGGCTGGTCGGGCTGTACGGGCGCAAGGGCGTGCTGCTGCCGGGCGCTGACGCCGACATGGTCGTGCTCGACCTGAACAAGAAGGACACGATCAGCGCCGCCACCAGCTACTCCAAGTGCGGCTGGACCGCCATGGAGGGCTGGGAAGTCCAGGGCGTCCCCACCATGACGATCCTGCGCGGCCGGGTCATCGCCGAGCACGGCCAGGTGCTGGCCGAGCCAGGATCGGGCCGCTGGCTGGGCGCGCAGGCCCCGGCGACCGCATGAGCATCGATCCGTTGACGCTTCCGCCAGCCGGTCACACGGCGATGGCCGGCTGTCACCTCGCTCCCGCTGGATCACCTACCGAAGGAGGCCACCCCATACATGGCTGATGAGTCGCCCCAGAGTCGTGAGAGCGTCAGGCCGGAGGAGAACCTCCCGCTCAGCGAGATCCTGAAGGTTCAGGTCTCGGACGAGCGCGTCCAGCGGCTGAAAACCCTCACCAACGTGGACGCCGAGGGCGTCAGCGACGAGATCTTCACCTGGCTCGTGCGGCAGCAGGCCCAGTGGGCCAACATCCAGTACACGCGCTTCCTGGCCGGCGCCAAGTTCACCGAGCAGGACGTGGACGAGCTGCTGTGGCACGCCATCGACTGCCACACGCATGGTGGCTCCGACCCGATGGAGCGGCTGCTGCTCGAAGACGACATCGGCATCGACTACACCAACGCCGGCATGCGGGCCATGGTCGTCAAGACCTGGTACACGCCGTCCGCGTCCCGAAACGCGCTGGTGCAGAAGATCGTCAACCGCTACGCCGAGGAGCGCGGCCTGCGCCCGACCCTCGCGTATGGCGGCGTGGTGCTGAACTACTCCGTCGGCGGGTTCAACCCCGAGGCCGTCAAGAAGTGCCTCGGCTTCCCGGGCATGAAGTACGTCTGGATGCCGATGGTCGACAGCTACCACCATCGCCGGGTGGTCTACGACGACTGGTCAGGCTTCGGGCTGAACTTCCTGGACGAGCACCGGAAGGTCGTCCCGGCGATGCAGGACGTGCTGCGCGTCATCGCCGACAACGACCTGGTGCTGGCGTCGGGCCACTACCCGTACGAGGACACGGCGGCGCTGATCGAAGAGGCGCGACGCCTGGGCGTCAATCGCATCGAGATCATCCACCCGGCCCACATCCACTCCAAGCACACCATCGAGCAGATGAAGCTCCAGGCCCAGCGCGGCGCGAAGCTGATGCTCAGCGGCCTCGGCACGATGGCCTTCCCGCTCCACGAGTCCGGGCCGCTCTACGCGGCGCGGATCGTCAAAGAAGTCGGCGCCGAGAACCTGATCTACGGCAGCGACTTCGGCCAGCTCCAGAACTTCCCGCACATCGTGGCGAACCGCTGGATGGTCAAGCTGCTGCTGGCGTACGGCGTGACCAAGGAAGAGATCCGACAGGTCTTCCAGGTCACTGGCGCACGTCTGCTCGGGCTGCCGGACCCGCCGCCGCTCGGCACGCCGCCGCACCCGGGCACGGAGCAGGTTCCCGAGGAGCGGCAGTACCGCGGCCACCCACAGGCCGACCCGGGCGCCCGCCGGCACGCGCACGCCATCTGGCCCATCGCGCCAACCCCGAACTCCAAGCCCGATCCGAACGACGCCTGCCTCTGCTAGTCGGAGGGCAACCTTCGCGCCAGGTCCCTCGCCCGGGTGGCCTCCCGCCGCCCGGGCGAGGGATTCGAGTATCCGCACCGTGCCGCGCCTGCTCGGCACAGACGGCGGAGGACGACGGCGTCGGACGGGCACGCGGTGGTCCTTGACGAAAAACTGGCCCGGAGTTTGGGCAGCAGATCACTTGTGGTCTGGCCGCTCGTACCGTATTCTGCATGAAACATGCGATTTGCAAGCCGCGCCAGGGCTGGCAGCCTGGGTCTTGCGGCGGAGGAGCCAGAATTCATGGCGCGCGTTGAGGGGAAAGAGCCACAGCTGGTGGAGGTCCGCCCTGAGGCGGAATCCCGCACGCTCTGGCGCCTCTATCGTGACAACGAGCGCACGATCCTTGGCGTCGCCAGCTTCGTCGGCTTCTTCCTGTACTGGGAGATCGGTGCGACACTCGGCTGGGTCGATCTGTTCTTCTTCAGCTCGCCCTCAAGGATCCTCGCGTCGGGCTTCCGGGAGATGTCGCTCCCGCGGTTCTGGAACGACGTGCGCGTCAGCGGCACCGAGCTGTTCGGCGGCTACATCCTGGCCGTCGTGCTGGGGATCCCGCTCGGCATCTGCACGGGCTGGTACCGCCGGCTCAACTACTTCCTGGACCCCTGGCTGAACTTCCTGAACGCGCTGCCTCGCGTGGCCCTGCTCCCGCTCATCGTGCTGTGGGTCGGCATCGGGATCTGGTCCAAAATCCTGGTCGTCTTCCTCGGCGCGTTCATCACCATCTGGATCAACACCACCTACGGCGTCCGGACCGTGGACAAGCGGTTTCTGGACGTCGCGCACAGCTTCAACGCCTCGCAGTGGCGGGTCTTCACCACCGTGGTGCTGCCCGGCAGCGTCCCGTTCATCCTGGCCGGCCTGCGCCTGGGCGTCGGGCGCGCGCTGATCGGCGTCATCGTCGGCGAGCTGTACTCGGCCAACGCCGGGATCGGCTTCATGATCGCCGTGGCGGGGCAGACGCTCCAGACCGACCGCCTGCTGTTCGGCGTCGTCCTGTTGACCCTGATGGGCGTGGTGCTTGTCGAACTGCTGCGCCTTGTCGAGCATCGCTTCCAGAAATGGCGGCCGAGCGTCGGCTCCCACTGACCACCTGATCCTCAGACCGCCACCAGGAGTTCCACGATCATGCCCGCCAAGCTACAGGCCATCGACATCCGGATGGAGTACTACCAGCCGCGCACCGGCAACCGGGTCCTGGCCATCGAGAACCTGAACGTGACCATCGAGGAAGGCTCGTTTGTGAGCATCCTCGGACCCAGCGGCTGCGGCAAGAGCACGTTTCTCAAGATCGTCGACGGCCTGATCCACCCCACGCGCGGCAAGCTGATGCTGGACGGCCGCGAGATCAGCGGCCCCGGCCGAGACCGCGCGATGGTCTTTCAGGACGCCTCGCTTTTCCCCTGGTACACCGTCGTCCACAACGTGGCGTACGGCCTGGAGTGCCAGGGCGTCAAGGGCAAGGAGGCCCGCGAGCGGGCGACGCCGTACATCAAGCTGGTGGGCCTGGACGGGTTCGACAACCACTATCCCTACGAGCTGTCGGGCGGCATGCAGCAGCGCGTCAACCTGGCGCGGGCACTGGCCGTCAACCCCGAGCTGCTGCTGATGGACGAGCCGTTCGCCGCCCTCGACGCGCAGACCCGCGAGCTGATGCAGGCCGAGCTGCTGCGCGTCTGGAACGCCCAGCGCAAGACCGTGATGTTCATCACCCACCAGATCGACGAGGCGGTATACCTCTCGGACCGGGTCATCGTGATGAGCGCGCGCCCGGGCCGGATCATCGCCGATATGACGATCGACATCGAGCGCCCGCGCGATCTGGCCGTCAAGCGCAGCGCTCGATTCCACGAGTACGTGGATCACATCTGGGAGCTGATCGAGGGGCAGGTCAAACGCACGATGGACGCCGATCAAGTCGTCACGCCGGTCGGCGCTGGCGCGGACAACTAGGCGAGCGGAGGGACGGTTCGTGGCAGTCTCAGACGGCGGCTCCGAGCAGCTGGCCGATATCCGACTCGCGCAGACCTCGCCGATCTACCGCTGGTACCTCCGCAACGAGCGGATGGTGCTGGGCATTCTCGGCTTCATCTCCGTCGTGGCCATCTGGGAGCTGGCGACGCAGCTGGGCTGGCTGCGGCTGGTCTACATCAGCGCCCCGAGCCGCATCTGGGCGGCGGCCGTTACCGAGTTCCGGGTGGGCCGCATCTGGAGCGACATCGGGATCAGCCTGACCCAGTTCATCCTGGGCTTCCTGGCGGCGGGAATCACCGGGGTCATCATCGGGCTGATCGCCGGCTGGTCCCGGCGCGCGAGCTACATCATCGATCCGTGGCTCTCGGCCCTGTACGCCACTCCCGACGTAGCGCTGATCCCGCTGATCATCCTCTGGCTGGGCATCGGGCTGCCGTCCAAGGTCTTCGTGGTCTTCCTGACCTCGCTGTTCCCGGTGGCGGTCAACACGCTGATCGGCGTTCACAGCACCGATCCGCGCCTGCTGGACGTGGCGCGGGCCTACGGCGCAAACCACGTCACGCTGTTCCGGACGGTCATCATCCCGACGACGGTCCCGTTCATCCTGACGGGCCTGCGGCTGGCCTCAGGGCGCGCGCTGGTCGGCGTGGTGCTGGCCGAGCTGATCGCCTCGAACCAGGGCATCGGCCACATGATCAGCGTGGCCGGTGCGACGCTCAACACGGGACGGCTGATGCTCGGGGTGCTGCTGCTGGGCATGTTCGGCGTGGTGCTGGGTGAGGTGATCCGGCGGGTCGAGCGGCGCTTCGACGTGTGGCGCCCGCAGCCCCACAACGACTGAAGCCACACGAAGGGCTCTGACCGTCGAAGGGCCCTCACCCCCGGCCCGGGAGGCCCTCACCCCCCATCGTGGGAGGCCCTCACCCCCCGGCCCCCTCTCCCTGT
>JADZEM010000025.1 GCA_020850535.1 Chloroflexota bacterium | reverse complement strand
GGCTTGAAAGCCCCGCCTACGATCCTGCAGTCGCTGCGCGACGCTCCAGTCGCACCAGTGCCGGCCGTTCCCGACGGCCGTCGCGCAGCGACGGCGTGACTGTAGGCGGGGACTTCAGTCCCCGACCTCGCGTGTGACGGTGCCTCGGGAGCACCAACAGACATGCAATCGCCCTGCCCGGCCACCCCCCGAATCGTGAAAACCGGGTCTCCGAAACCGCATCCTCCCACGCCCCACGCCAGGTGGCGCGCCTCGCCTACCATGTCATCCTGAGCGTAGCGAGCTTGCGAGCGCAGCGAAGGACCTCACCCGCTGACGCGAGGGTTGACGGTCAGCGGGGGAGGTCCTTCGCTGCGCTCAGGATGACAACTAGAACTTGCATGCTTTCACAATCACGACGACCTACGACCTACGACCTACGACCTACGACCTACGACCTACGACCTACGACCTACGCCGAAGGCCCTTCCGCGCGGAAGGGCCTTCAAACGTCAGAGTGGCGCGCAGACGGCGCCGGCGGGGTTGTCAGTCAGAGAACTCGCGGAGCAGCTTCGAGCGGCTCGGGTGGCGCAGCTTGCGGAGCGCCTTCGTCTCGATCTGGCGGATGCGCTCGCGCGTCACCCCCAGCTCGGCCCCGATCTCCGAGAGCGTGTACAGCTTGTCGCCGTCCAGCCCGAAGCGCAACTCGACCACTCGGCGCTCGCGCGGGGTCAGCGTCTCCAACACACCCTCGACCTGCGCCCGCAGCACGATCCTGGCGGCGGCGTCGTCCATGTCGGGGGCGTTCTCGTCCACCACGAAGTCGGCCAGGGTGGCGTCGGCCTCGTCGCCCACCGTGCTCTCGAGCGAGATCGGCTGCGGGAGGATGCGGATGATCTCGCGCACCCGCTCCGGCGGGACTTCCATTGCCGCCGCGACCTCGTCGATGGTCGGCTCGCGCCCGAGATCCTGTTGCAGGGAGCTCGAGAGCCGGACGTACTTGTTGATCGTCTCGACCATGTGGACGGGCACGCGGATGGTGCGGCTGTGGTCGGCCAGCGAGCGGCTGACCGCCTGCCGGATCCACCACGTCGCGTAGGTGCTGAACTTGAAGCCCCGGCGGTAGTCGAACTTCTCGACCGCCCGCATCAGGCCGATGTTGCCGTCCTGGATCAGGTCGCCCAGCGGGATGCCACGATTCATGTAGCGCCGCGCGACGCTCACCACCAGCCGGAGGTTGGACTCGACCAGCCGGCGGCGCGCCTCGTTGCCACGCTCGATCAGGTCCGCCAACAGCTCCAGGTCTTGCGGGGAGCGGGGCTTGCCGTCCGCCAGCAAACCTGCCGCCTCGTTGCCGGCCTCGATCGCCTTCGCCAGATCCACCTCGGCGGCGCCGGTCAGCAGGGGGACACGCCCGATCTCCTGCAAGTACAGCGGCAGCGCCTCGCTGAACGACTCCGACTCGCGCTCGGCGGAGGCTCCTGTTGTGATGGACTCTTCCGCCATCATCGTGATGCTCCTTCGGTACTGGCCAGGGCCAGCACGCGGACTCGAGTGTGAGCGCTTCCCCCCAGCGGTAGGCAGGAACGAGAGCTACGCTGCAACCGCACTCTCGTACCCATATAACGGAAAGGGGCTTCGAAAAGTTCCAGGTCTATCGTCCTGCTTTTTCCGGGCAAAGTCCGTGTCCTACAGAACATCCTGGCTGCTCGCAAGCGAACAGGCCAGGGTGACTGCCGCCTTCGAGTACAGTCGAGATCAGCCGCTCGGGGTTTCCCGCGTCAGGTGCACAGATCGTGCCGTGAAAGCTGCCAGATGCGGCCAGTTTGCGCCACGCCGGCCCGTTCCGGGTGTCACAGCTTCGTTATGATGACCATACCGTCTGCTGACCGTGCCATCTTTGGCCGGATCGAGCACATCTGACTCGTGTGACTCGTGACCAGCAGCAGTCACGCCAACGGGCGGAAGACCAGCCCCGTCAGGGCCTTCGGGTAGAAGCAGGTGGACGTCTCCGGCATGCGCTCGCCGGCCGGCGCCTCCGCACGCCCGTTCGAGACGGCGACGCGCAGCGCCACGGAGATGATGACGAAGCTCACGGCGCTTTCGTGTCAGTTGCCCCAAGCATCCTGTCGCGAACTGTGGTAGCGTGGATTCCTGTGCTCCGGCGTCTCCGCCGCCTCGCCAGTCGTGCCAGCGGATCGTCGAGCACGATGCGATCCTGGACAGCCGCTTCGGCGACGTATCGACGTTCCAGAAGGGTGGTCCTCCCATGCGTTTGTCGCGGCAAGCTCGCCGGCGACCGGTGTTCTGGGTCCAGACGATGCTCTCGCTGCTCGTAGGGCTGGTCGGGTTCGGGTTCACGGCAACAAGTCCGCTGGACGCCTTCGCCCCACACACAGACTTTGCGGTGGGCCTCTATCCACACGCGTTCGCGGTCGTAGACTTCAATGGTGACCATCGACCGGATCTCGTCGCGGCCAACGATGGTGGAAATACGGTCAGCGTGCTGCTCAACACCACGACAGCAGGTGCAACGACGCCGACGTTCGGCCCGAAGACCAACTTCGGCGCGGGGATCCGACCGTACTGGGTGATCGCGGCCGACCTCAATGCCGATGGACGACCTGATCTCGTTACGGCGAACATCGACGCCGGCACCATCAGCGTACGGCTCAACACCACAGCGGCCGGCGCCATGACCCCGACCGTCGGCGCCCTGACCTCCTTCGCCGCAGGAGCGCAACCGACCTCGATAGCCGCGGCGGATATCAACGGCGACGGCAAGCCCGATCTCGTCGTTGCGAACGAAGGCAACCACGACACCATCAGCGTGCTGCTCAATACCACCTCGGGCGGCGCGGGAACGCCGTCCTTCGGCGCACCGACCATGTTTGCCGTCAGCGGCAATCCCTATGCGATTGCCGCGGCAGACATCAACGCCGACGGTGACGTGGATGTCGTCGTGGCGAATGCTGCGTCGAGCACGGTGAGCGTGCTGCTCAACACCACCGCGCCCGGCGCCAGCCAGCCGACGTTCCGCCCAAAGGCCGACTTCGACGTGGCACAGCTGCCGCGCTCGGTGGCCGCGGCCGACCTCAACGGCGACGGCAAGCCCGATCTGATGACGACCAATATCGGCACACATACGATCAGCGTGTTGTTGAACACGACTGCGGCAGGAGCAACGACGCCG
Organism: Chloroflexota bacterium; assembly: GCA_020850535.1. Taxonomy (NCBI): domain Bacteria; kingdom Bacillati; phylum Chloroflexota; species Chloroflexota bacterium. The sequence goes on along the minus strand of JADZEM010000025.1, from coordinate 18,785 downwards.
TCCTTTGGCCCCCAAGCTGACCTCAGCGTGGCCCGCGAGCCGTGGGGGATCGTCGCCGCCGATACCAGCGGCGACGGCAAGCCCGACCTCGTCAGCGCCAACTCCGGCGCGGACACGGTCAGCGTCCTGGTCAACACGATGACGGCCGGCGCGGCAACCCCGTCCTTCAGTAGCAGGACTGACTTCCCAACCGGTGGTGGCCCATACTCCGTCGCGGCGGCGGACTTCAACGCTGATGGTCGGCTCGACCTCGCGACGGTCAACGGCAACAGCGTCACTGGCAACACGGTCAGTGTGCTGCTCAACCAGAGTGACTCGCCACCGCCTGGTACGCCGACCCCTCCGCCGTCCGGACCGAATCTGGTTGCAAACCCGTCGTTCGAGGTCGCTGGCAGCACCGGCGAGCCGACCTTCTGGTTCCAGCGGCAGCGCGCGACGCGGGATACGTCGATCCGGCACAGTGGTGACGCATCCCTCCGACTGGAAGGGTCGGCAAGCGCGTTGGAGGCGCCCTACACGTTCCAGCGACCGACGGTGCAAGCTGGCCAGACGTATCAGCTCACGGCCTGGGTCAAGACCGACAACGTCAGTGGGATCGGCGTCCGCGTGCGCTACGTCCAGCTCACGCCTGTCGTGCGAGTCTGGAACAGCAGCGCAGTAGACGGCACGATCGACTGGACGCAAGTCAGCCAGCAGCTTACCCTCCCGGCGGGCTTCACGAGCGGGCGGCTGGACGTCTACTGGAACATGCGGCCAGGCGACCGCGCCTGGGTTGACGACGTCGCCCTTGTCTGCCTCACATGCCCCTGACCGTAGCAGACCACGCGGGCAGGTGTGGGTCTACGACGTCATCCTCCATGGTTGGCCGGATCGAGCACAACTGCTCGGGTGCCTCGTGCTCGGCAGCAGTCACGCCAGCCGGCGGAAGACCAGCCCCGTCGGGGCCTTCGGGTAGAAGTAGGTGGACTTCTCCGGCATGCGCTCGCCGGCCAGCGCCACCGCCGCGATCTGCTCCACCCGGGTCGGGTTGACCAGCACCGCGATGTCTGCCGCACCGCTACGCACCTGCCGCACGGCGTCCTCGGCGTCGCGGGTGTAGGCGATGGCGTCCTCGGCGTGGAGGTTGTGCTCTGCCAGCAGGGGCCGCACGATGGTCGAGTCGAGCAGCACCACGTCCAACGACTGCCAGGAGATGTCGCGGTCGGCCGGGATGGATGCCGGGAGCGGGGCGTCTGCCGCTCGCGTCAGCAGCGCGGCGTCGCTAGATCCGGCGTCGAGCAGGGCCAGCGCCTGGCCGTTCGTGCCGTGCTCGTCCAGCGCAGTCAGGACGGCCTCGATGGGCGTCGCCGTCTGCGGGCCGACGTCGAACGAGGCGCGCAGCGCCGGCAGCAGCGACTCAGCAGCGCCCTGACCGACTCCGCGCAGGAGCCGGTGCAGCGGCAGGATCACCAGCCCCCGATCGTCCTCGGCGATGAGGTGCATCATCACGAAGCGGGCGGGGTGATCGGCGGGGAGGTCGCCGCCGGCCTGTTGGCGACGGTCCGCCAGGTAGTTCAGGGCCGTCTCGTAGCGATGGTGGCCGTCCGCGATGAACAGGGGACGGCCGCTGAAGTATGCGCGCAGACCGTCCACCAGGGCCGGCTCGGCGAGCACCCACAGCCGGTGCCCAACACCTTCGGCATCGGTTCCCTCGGCGTCGGGTGTGCGGCCAGCCGTCCAGGCCCAGGCGGCATCGACGGCGTCCGGGCCAGACGCCGCCCCGGTCGGCCTGTCATCACCGCGCGCTTGCGACACGGCCTGCCCCGCGCGCTGACTGTCACGCTGGCCGTCGCGTTGACCGTTGCGCTGAAAGAACGCCAGGATCGGGCTGAGGTTCGTCTCGGTGGCCGCCAGCAGCCGCAGACGGTCAGCCTTGGCGCGCGGGTAGGTGTGCTCGTGCGGGAGAACCGCCCGGTCTTCCCACGGCTGGACCCGGACGGCAGCGATCAGCTCGCGGCGGGTGGCCGTCCGCCCGGGCTGCCCGGCCAGCGGCGGCACGACGAACGTGGCCTCGTGGAGGTAGTAGGCCGGCTCCGGCTCCCGAACCAGTGCGCCCTGCTCGCGCCACTGGTGCAACGTGTCCGCCGCCTCCTGGTAGCGGCCGTCGTCGCCGCCGCTCACCGAGGCTGTCGTCAACTCGACCCGCACGACGTTCAGCGGGTGCTGCGCTCGCAACCGCGCATCATCAGTGGCATCGATGACATCGTACGGCGGGCAGAGCACCTGGCCGATGTCCGGCGCTGCTGCCGCCGAGAATCGCAAGCCCCTGAACGGCTGAACGTCTGCCATCAGGCTTCGAGTATAGCAGCGGCAACGTCACGAACCGGCCCCAATCGTGCTGGAAACCGTTGCGTCGGCCCGTGTGCCGACGTACCGTTCCCTACACGATGTTCAGGAAGTTCGCCCGCCCAACTCCCCGGCTCGCCGTCCACGTCCTCGTCGTCGGGACGGTACTGATCCTGGCGTGCGGGTGGGTCGGCGGCAGCACGCCGACGCCGACACCTGCTGCTGTGACGGCTGTGGCATCACCCGCGTCCGGCACGCCGTCCGGACCGCTGACGCCGCCGTCTCCGTCACCAGCGCCGCCGTCGCCCAGCCCGTCCCCGAGCCCATCGCCGGCTGCTGGCGAGACGTACACCGTGGCCGAAGGCGACACCCTGGCCACCATCGCCGAGCGCTTCTACGGCGACCCGTCTGCCTGGCGTCGCATCTACGACGCGAATCGCTCCCTGATCGGCGAGAACCCTGACAGCGTCAAGATCGGCATGCAGCTTCGGATCCCGCCGCGCCCCTGATGATCCTCGCGCCGCCTCAGGCCTGCCCACGCCCGGCGTTACAGTTTCCGCGTGATGCGCCCGGATCTCCCTGTTTCGGCCCGTTTCGTCCCGGATCGGGCAGCCGGTGGTTGGTCTGGATTCGCCGTCTTCTGGATACTTGACCGTACCGCCACGGCCCGGCTGGCCGTGGGGCAGCAGCACGGGAGGATCGTGTGGGGGCAGGCCCAGCACGGCGGCCAATGTCACCAGGACGCCGCCAGCAGGCTGGCAGCATCCTGGTGACGCTCGCTGCCAGCCTGCTGGTCGGCTGTACGCGCGTCGCCAGCGGCGCGACGGAGCCGCCCCCGACGTACATTCCTCAGCCCACTCCCGACCCGACGATGGCTGTCGTGATTCAGGGCGGCGGCCTGCCGGTCAGCTACTTGCCGCCGCTCGAGATCAAGGGATCGCCAACCCCGGCGCCGCCCGCGCGCTCCGGTGGCGGCAGCACGACGCGCCCGGCCGCCAAACCGACCCAGCCCGCCACGAACCGAGATGCGCCGCCAGCCCGCGATCCGGCTCCTGCGCCGGCCCCGAAGCCAACCGCCCAACGTGAGACGGCCCCGGCCCCCAGGCCCGCGCCGCCAGCCCCGGCTGCGACGCGCCCCCCGAGCAACCCGCCGTCCAGTGGCAGCGGCTCGTCCGGGAGCGGCGGCGGGCCGGCCATCATCAACCCGAACACGGCGCTGCCCGGCGGCGCGCGCCCGAACCCGACGCCCGGGCGGTAGTACAGCCGGGCCGGACAGCAGTGGAGGTCCGAGCCGGGATAACCTCCCACAGCTGCTATGGAGATCTCATCGAAGCCCTGGCTTCGTCTTCCCGTCCGTCATCATGCGCGGGGCCGCCGGGCCTGATGCGCCTGACGGCCTGGCCTCGCTCGGCCGGATCGCGCCGCTCAGGCGGTCTCGGGCTGGGCCTCCGGGGCCGCCTGACCGCGCGCTCGTAGCCGCTTCTGGTGGAGGCGTGCTCGGCGGTACTCCAGCTCACGGCGCTCGGTGGACCCACGGGCGTTGCGCCGCAGCTCCTGGATCTCGACCAGCGCCAGGGCCTCCTCGACGACCGCCAGGGCGGCGTCGTAGTCCCGGAGCTGGTGCTCGTAGTGCTTCGCCAGCTCAACGTACGGCTCGCAGCCGGTCAGCCCCATGCTGGCAAGCCGCCGCCACAGCTCGATGGCCCGCTCATGGCGACCGGCCCGCTTGCAGAGCGCCGCCAGCCGCCCGGCCACCCGCGCCCGCAGATCGACGGCCTTGCCCGTCGTGAGGGCCTGCTCGTAGCGCTCGCAGGCCTCGTCCCACAGGCCGAGATCCTCGTAGATGCGGGCGGCGGCGAACAGCTCCAGGACGCTGCTGCGTCCACGTCCGTGCTGGGGCGGGTGCGGGAAATCAGCATCGGCCCCGCCTGTCCCAACAGCCGCCCCAACGCCGGACGACGCCGCCACCGGCGGCGCGTCCAGCAGCCGGCCCAGCCGCGACGTGAGCGCCACCAGGCTCAACAGGTCGTGCAGGTTGTGCTCGAAGACCATCGCCATCGGGCCGGGGTCGCCGCCGCGCAGGTAGCGGAAGTAGAGATCGGGGATCATCCAGCCCGGCACGTCGCCGTTGCGGGTGTGGCCGAGCACGGCCCGTTCGAGCGTGCCGAGGGTGCACGATTCCAGGCTCTCGCGCCAGAACCGCCGTGAGGGGTGGAGCAAGTCGAGATGCAGCCCGGTCGGGACGGCGTGCCGTTGACGGTTCGCCGTGTAGCGGGTCAAGAGCAGCGGCACGTCGAACGACTTGCCGTTGAACGTGACCACGGCCTCGTGCTGACCGAGCGTCTGGGCCAGCAGCGCCAGCATCGCCGGCTCCTCGGCATGGTGGCGCATGAAATACTGCTGCACCAGCAACTGGTCGCCACGGAAGTAGGCCAGCCCGACCATGAAGGCGTAGGTGCCGGTGCCGCCAGACAGGCCCGTGGTCTCGGTGTCCAGAAACACCACCGACTCGCGGTCTACGTCGAGCGGCAGCGCCGAGCGCGCAAGGCAGCCCAGGCTGCGGTCGGTCAGGTCGAAGAAGCGCCCAAGACGCTCCTGTCCGTGGCGATGCCCGAGTGCGAAGCGCTGCTCGGCCACGAAGCAGGCCCCGAGCGGCCCCTGGATCTCGCGCCCCTCGACGAGATCCTGCACGTCGTGCGCGTGGCCTGGGAACCTGGGTGCGGGGCGGCGAGTCTCGGGGGGCTGGCCATCGGGCGGCTGGCCATCGGGCGCGGCCGGCCGGCTCGGTCCGAGCACCTTCCGAAGCCGGGCCCGCACATCGACGCTCATGGCCGGCAGACCTCACCCCCACGCCGCACAGTGGGATGGGGGTGAGCGTTCCTCCACGTGGCACTGCTGCATCGGGGTCGGGCTAGTGGGCTGTCAATCGTGAACGACGCGATTGCGTCACGGCCAACGCCTCCCCCGGTTGGCCCGAGCGGAGCGACCCATTCGGCAAGCTCAGGGCAAGCATCCGGAGCGCAGTCGAGGGATCTTCCCCGGCGATCCATGTGCAGGCTTGAGGAAGATCCCTCCATTCCGCTCGTTCCTCGCTACAGTCGGGATGACGAGGGGCGCCGAGCGACCCTGCAATTGACATCTGACAAGACACTAAGGGCTGACGGCGACGCCTTCGCCGGTCTGGGCTGCCGCGCGTGCCAGCCGCCGCTTGATCGCCCGGCCGAGCCGCGCGATACCCTCCTCGATCCGCTCCGAGGTCACGTTCGAGAAGTTCAGGCGCATCGTGTTGTGGCCGCCGCGGTCCGCGTGGAACGACTGTCCCGGCACGAACGCGACGTTCTCTTCCAGGGCCTCGGCCAGCAGCTCACGCGTGTCGATGGACGGCGGCACCTCGGCCCAGACGAACAGGCCGCCCTGGGCCTTCGTCCAGGTGCAACCCTCGGGGAAGTGCTCCTCCATGGCCTTGAGCATCACGTCGCGGCGCTCGCGATAGACCGCGCGGATCTTCTCGACGTGGTCTTCGAGGAAGCCCGCCTGCCGACACACCTCGTAAGTCGCCATCTGGGTCGCCATTGACGTGTGCAGATCGGACGGCTGCTTGCCGAAGATGATCTCGTCGTAGGCGGCCTGCGGGATGACCATCCAGCCGAGGCGGAAGCCCGGCGCCAGGATCTTCGAGAATGTCCCCAGGTAGATGACCCCTTCCGGCCAGAGCGAGCGCAGGCTCGGGCGGGCCTCACCCTCGAAGCGCAGCTCGCCGTACGGATCGTCCTCGATGATCGGAATGTTGTGCTTCTTCGCCGTCTCGACCAGGATCTTCCGCCGCTCGACGCTCATCCAGCGCCCGCTCGGGTTCTGGAAGTTCGGCAGGGCGTAGATGAACTTGGCCGGGTGCTTCGTGAGGATGGCGTCCAGCTCTTCCGACTTCATGCCGTCGTCGTCCATCGGCACGATGACGTAGTCGGCCTGATACGAGTCGAACGCCTGGATCGCGCCCATGTAGCTGGGATTCTCCAGGCAGACGGCGTCTCCAGGGTTGAGGAAGATCTTGGCGACCAGGTCGAGGCCCTGCTGCGAGCCATTGGTGATCAGGATCTCGTCGGCGGTAGCGGGGACGCCCATGCCGGTCATGCGGGCGGCCAGCAGCTCGCGGAGCGGCTTGTACCCCTCCGACGGGCCGTACTGCAGGGCAGCGGTGCCGTTCGTCTCCAATACCCACTCGAACGCCCGTCGGTACTGGTCAATCGGGAAAAGCTCGGGGGCCGGCAGGCCACCCGCCAGGGAGATGATCTCCGGGCGCGCGGTGAGCTTGAGCAGCTCCCGGATATCGGAGGCCTTCATCCGACTGGTGCGGCTGGCGAAGACGTTAGACCAGGAGACGGACATAGCACAGCTCCGTTTCGAGTGGGCGTATCAAGCCGTGTGGGCACTCAGGCGTTCAGCACAAGAATACCAGACCAGCAGAGACGGGCCGAACAGTCCATCCGAGGATTGGACTGGGGGCGGGTAAGCCGTAAGCCGTGGCGTAGGCCGCGGCCTGCTCACTTGCGCGTCATCACGTAGACGCCGTCCCAGTCGATGGGTGGCGGATCGTGCAGCAGCTCCTCGCAGCGCTGGAGGTAGACGGCGCTCGGGCCGTCGTCGGGGCTGAGGCGCAGGGCCTCCTGGAACTTCGCCGCTGCGCCGAGCCAGTCACGCTCGCGGTACAGCTCGATCCCCTCATCGTAGGCGCGCAGGGCTGGCCCCGAATGGATGCCGGGCAGCCGCTCGGCATCCAGGATCTCGTAGACGGCCACCGGCTCCTTCTTGCCCTTGACGGCCACCAGATCGAGGAACCGATCGTGGAACACGCCGCCGGTCCCGTCGAGCGACGCCTTGCTGACGATCAACGTCGTCCCATACTCCTTGTTCAGCCCTTCCAGCCGCGAGGCCAGGTTCACGGCGTCGCCCAGCACGGTGTAGTCGAAGCGGCTGCTGGAGCCCATGTTGCCGACCTTCATGGTCCCGGTGTTGATGCCAATGCCCATCACCAGCGGCACCCGCCCCTGAGCGACCCAGCGCGCGTTCAGATCGTCCAGGGCGGCCACCATCTCCAGGGCGGCACGGCAGGCCAGGGCGGCATGGTCCGGCTGGTGCTGCGGCGCGCCCCAGAACGCCATGATCGCATCGCCCATGTACTTGTCAATGGTGCCGTCGTACTTGAAGATCACGTCCGACATGATGGTCAGGTACTCGTTCAGCAGGTGAACGAGCGTCTCCGGATCGAGCGACTCCGAGAACGTCGTGAAGCCGCGCAGGTCGGAGAACATGACGGTCATCTCGCGCTCGTCGCCGCCCAGCTTCAGGCTGTCCGGATCGCGCGTGACGTGCTCCACGACGGACGGCGAGAGATACTGTCCAAGGACGGCGCGCAGCGCGCGAGACTGTCCCTGCTCGAAGATCACCCGGTAGAACACGACGCCGGTGTAGGTCAGCCCCAGAGCCAGGGGCGGATAGATCAGGTTCAGCACCACGTGCGCGTCAAAGTAGTAGGACGCGCCGAGCATGTAGACCGCCACGGCGAGCAGGGATCCGAGCGCCGCTGCGAGCATCGGCAGGCCCAGCAACGCCAGCGCCGCCACCAGCGACAGCGCGAAGATCAGGGCCACCGTCAGCCAGTCTGGCGCATCGCGGATGAAGTCGCCGCGCAGGATCGTGTCGATGGCGTTGGCGTGGACCTCGACCCCGGGCATCTTGCCGCGCACGGAGGTCGGCGTCCAGTAGTCGTCCGCGAAGCCGGCGCCGGTGATGCCGATCAGCACGAGCTTGCCCCGGAAGGTCTCGGGAGCGATCTGCCCGCGCAGCACGTCCACGAAGGACACGACCGGGAAGGCCGGCGGAGCGCTCTGGTGAGGGCCGCCCGCGAAGTTGACGAGCAGGTTGCCGCGCCCGTCAATCGGGATCTCGCGGCCAGCCAGCGGAATGTGGTCCGGCTGAATCTGGCCGTCCCACGCCGAGGGCCGACGGAGGAAGCGTGCCACCGCGAGCAGCGCGAGCGACGGGTACGGCTCGCCGCGCACGTTGAAGACCATCGGCACCCGCCGCACCGTGCCGTCAGGGTCGGGATCCTGATCGACCATGCCGACGCCGCTCGACACGTCGGTGAATACCGAGCGCGGCTCGATGACCTCCCCATACCCCTGCCACTGGTCGGCGGCGGTCCGCGTACGCGTCAGCAGATCGCCGACCGATGGCTGCACGACAAAGGTGGCACGGCTCACCGCGTCGTCGATGGCCGCCGCCAGCTCGGCGTCGTCCTCGGCCGGCACGTCGAACAGCACGTCGAAGACCACTGTGCGCGCGCGGGCCTCGGCCAGGTTCTTGAGCACGACGGCGTGAAGCGAACGCGGCCAGCCAAAGACGCGCCCGTACGATCTCAGCTCGGCCACCGACTTGTTGTCGATGGCGACCAGCACCACGTGCTGCGAGACCTCTGGTGAGACCTGGCGCGGGAAGAAGAAGAGGGTATCCGTGGCGCGCGCCTGGGTCATATCGAGGGCCGGCGTTCGGAGGTGCAGCAGCGAGAGCGTGCTCGCCGTCAACAGCCAGATCAACGCCGTGATGAGCAGGCGGCGACGCTGACGGCGGTTCACGCGGCAGCCTCAGGCTGGCGGATGGATGGACGACGGGCGTATCGCACAGCCTTCACCGCGGTGGCCGATCCTCGCAGGGACCGTCTGTAGACAACGCGCCTGCGAAGCTTCATCAGTGTGGGGCAACCCGCCTGCGGCCCTCGGGAGTGAACGATGTCCGGCCTCCCCGGGAACGCGCTCAGGCCGCTGCGCCATGGACCGGCCGTTCCAGTATGTGAGGCGTCACCCTAATGCGTACACAGTCGCCTGGTACGCATCTGGATTGTAGGCGTGCCGCCCGGGACGGTCAAGCGGCCTGCTCCCGGAACCAGGGCGATTGCATGTTGATGTCGTCGTGCCGCCGCGTCGGGGCTTGAAAGCCCCGCCTACACTCCTGCAGTCGCTTCGCGACGCTGTAGTCTCACCAGTCCCTGTCCGTGCCCGGTGTCCGTCGCGCAGCGACGGCGTGACTGTAGGCGGGGACTTCAGTCCCCGACGAGGTTGCAGGACGTGCTCGTCATGCAATCGCCCTGGTGCTGCTACCAGTGCAATCGTATGTTGAGCGCGTCGTGCGGCGGCGTCGGGGCTTGAAAGCCCCGCCTACGATCCTGCAGTCGCTGCGCGACGCTGTAGTCTCACCAGTGCCTGCCGTTCCCGACGGCCGTCGCGCAGCGACGGCGTGACTGTAGGCGGGGACTTCAGTCCCCGACCGTCCGTTCCATGATCCTTCGGGGACACCAATGAACATGCAATCGCCCTGCTCCCGGAACTCTGGGGAGGCTGTACGCGGCTGGCAGCGGCGTCCTGACGCTGCTAGCATAGAGGGTGGCGGCAGACCGGCAGCCCCGGACGCCAGCCACCAGTTTTTCAGACGCGCAGTCCACCGAACAACAGGCCCGCTCGGATCAGAAAACGACCGAGACGGCAGCCATCCTGGCGTTCACGGCACCCCCAGGTTGCCGTCGAGCGTGCGCGAGCGCTGCCGCCTCCAGGCATCATGCCTGCGAGGCTCGTTTTTTGCCCGGTGCCGGGTCAGCCAGGCAGCGCTGCCGGAGGGCGCGTGCTCGCAACGTTCGACATCAGCAACACCCGCATCAAGGCCGGCATCTTCGAGCGCGAGGAGCTGCGGGCGACCTTCTCGCTGGCCGCCGACGTGCGCCGCACCGCCGATGAGTACGCGGTGCTGCTCGACGGCTTCCTGCGCGAGGAGGGGGTTGCGCGGCGCGACGTGCAGGGCGCGGCCATCGCGTCGGTGGTGCCGCCGCTCACCGGCGCGTTCGAGCAGGTCTGCACGCGCCTGTTCAAGCGGCAGGCACTCGTGGTGGGCGGGCCGGGCACCCGGGCCGGCATCCGCATCGCTACGCAGCAGCCGCGTGAGCTGGGCGCGGATCGCATCGTCAACGCCATCGCCGTGCAGCAGCTCTATGGCAGCCCGGCCATCGTGGTGGACTTCGACACGGCCACCTCGTTCGACGTGGTCGCCGCCGATGGCTCCTACGCCGGGGCCATCATCGCACCGGGCCTCTCGCTGGCCGCCGAGGCGCTGTTTCAGCACACCTCGCGGCTCCAGCGCTTCGAAGTCACGCATCCCAGGACCGTCATCGGCAAGGACACCGTCAGTGCCCTGCTGTCAGGCGCCGTGCTCGGCCACGTCGCCATGATCGAGGGGATGATCGCCCGGGTCCGCGCCGAGCTGGGCCAGCCGGCCATCGTCGTGGCGACCGGCGAGCTGGCCGCCCTCGTCGCCGGCGAGACGACCGTCATCGACCGAATCGAGCCGTGGCTGGCGCTGGTGGGACTTCGGCTGTTCTACCAGCGCAACGAGGGCCACGGCGACCGCTCAGGCTCTGGGGACCGCCCAGGCCTGGGCGGATCCGGACATCCGCGCTCGTAGGGCGAGCGCCCATCGCGGAGGGGACCACCGTGCGGACCACCATTCAGCAGATCCAGGACATGAAGCAACGCGGCGAGCGCATCGCCATGCTGACCGCGTACGAGTACAGCGTTGCCAAGCTGCTCGACGCGGCCGGCATCCCGATGCTGCTCGTGGGGGACAGCCTCGCGAGCGTCGTGCTCGGCTACGAGGCGACCATCCACGCCACGATGGACGACATGGTCCGGCACACCCAGGCCGTCGTGCGGGGGACCAGCCGCGCGCTGATCGTGGCCGATCTGCCGTTCATGAGCTACCAGGCGTCCGTCGAGGAGGCCATGCGGAACGCTGGCCGCCTGATGCGCGAGGGCGGCGCGGGCGCGGTCAAGCTCGAAGGCGGCGTGACGGTGGCCGAGACCGTTCGACGGATCGTCGATGCCGGCGTGCCAGTGATGGGCCACATCGGGCTGACGCCGCAGTCCGTCCACCAGCTGTCCGGGCACAAGGTGCAGGGGCGGACGGTCAGTGTGGCGACGCGCCTGCTGGCCGACGCCGAGGCGCTGGAGGGGGCAGGTGCATTTGGCATCGTGCTGGAGGGTATCCCGGCCCCGCTGGCTGCCGAGGTCACCCGCCGCCTGCGCATCCCGACCATCGGCATCGGGGCGGGTCCGCACTGCGACGGGCAGGTCCAGGTGATCCACGATCTGCTGGGCCTGTTCACCGACTTCGTGCCGCGCCACGCCGGGCAGTACGCCGACCTCGGCGAGCAGATCAAGGACGCCGTCAGCCGCTACGCTGACGACGTGCGGGCCGGCTCGTTCCCGACTGCGAAGCACAGCTTTACCATGGACCCATCTGTCCTGGCTGAGGTCGAACGTGTGACACGGGCAGCCGAGCGCCAGGAAGCGGTGGCAGGGGCCGTCTCATGAAGGTCATCAGCAGCATTCCCGAGACGCGCGCCGCCCTGCGCACGCTGCCACGCCCGCACGGCCTGGTGCCGACGATGGGCTACCTGCACGAGGGCCACATGAGCCTCGTCGAGCAGGCGCGAAGGGACAACGCCAGCGTCTCGGCCAGCATCTTCGTCAATCCGACGCAGTTCGGCCCGAACGAGGACTTCACCACCTACCCGCGCAACATGGAGCGCGACCTCGCGATGCTGGAGGCGGCCGGCGTCGATCTGGTCTACGCGCCGCCGACCGATGTCGTCTACCCGCCTGGCTTCGACACCTACGTGATGGTGGGCGCGCTGACGGAGCCACTGGAGGGCACGGCCCGGCCCGGCCATTTTCGAGGCGTGGCGACGGTGGTGGCGAAGCTGTTCAACGTGATCCAGCCAGACCGTGCCTACTTCGGGCAGAAGGACGCCCAGCAAGCGCTGGTCATCACCAAGATGGCCCTCGACCTGGATTTCCCGGTCGAGGTGGTGGTGATGCCGACGATCCGCGAGCACGACGGGCTGGCCCTGAGCAGCCGGAACGTCTATCTCCAGCCTGAGGAGCGGCAGGCCTCGCTGGCGATCTCGCGCTCCTTGCGGGAGGTGGAGCGGCTGTACGCGACGGGCGAGCGCGACGCCGACCGACTGCGCGCGGCCATGACGGCGATCCTCTCGACGGAGTCGTTGCTGCGGCCGGAGTACGTCAGCGTGGCCGACCGGCTGACCCTGGCCGAGTTGGAGCAGGTGACCGGGCCGGCCGTCGTGTCGATGGCGGTGCGGGTCGGCAAAACCCGGCTGATCGACAACGTGGTGCTGGGCGGCTAACGATCTGCCCGCAGGCGCGTCACCGTTTCGATCCACTCGGCCGCCGGGACTTGAGTCACCAGAACGGCATCACAGTTTGTGACCTGCGCGAAGCCGTCACTGACTCATCAGAACGCTCGTGACTCGAAGGGCTCTGTTGCATTGTTGTCGTCCATTCCGTCACGTTCCCGTTTCTGTCGCGCCCGGGCGCAACGTGGAGTGCTCATCTTCCGCGTCATGGGTATTGCATCCGCGTCACAAACCTGGATAATGAACGGCGATGCAAGCGATTCGTATGGAGCGCCGCCGCCCTGCTGACGCCCGTTGGGTGCAGCATCTCTCCCTCCTCAGCGCACTGGGCCTGCTGTTCGCGTCCATCGTGGTGAGCCGCACGCCGGCCACCGCCGAGCTGGCCGGACGGCTGCCCGGGAGCTTCCTGGCCCCGCCAGGATCGCCGGCACAGGAGTGGCTGCCGGTCCGGGTGCCCGTCCGTACGACGATCACTCCCGACCCGGTTGTCGCCCAGGCCACGATTGGCACGCAGGCTGTTCCTGACGCCGTTGCGCTCGCCGACGGCACGCTGGCCGCTGCCGTGCCGAAGATCTCCTGGGTGCAGGCGCACCGCAAGACGGCGCTCTTCGCCGCTCCAGAGACCGCGGCGGCCCGCGAGACCGAGATCCCGCAGTGGAGCTACCTGCGGATTCTGGAGTCGCAGCCGAACTGGATCAAGGTCGCGTTCGCCGGGGACGGTGCGCGCCGACCCGGTGGCACTGCCTGGGTGCCAGCCAATGATGTCGGCCCGCTCGACCAGGCGCCGCGCTTCGTGACCAGTGTGCAGCAGGCGAAGCTGTGGGTATCGGACACGGCGGACGGCGAGCCGCTGGCCCTGGCTCCCCGACTTGCCACGCTGGAGCTGGCCGGCGTCGAGCGGAGCGGTCGGGTGGCCGTGAAGGTCGCGGACAGCAGCGGGGAGGCCCGGCTCGTCTGGATGGACTGGTCGGATGTGGCGGCCTCGCGCGGTCCGTCGGATCGCGATGTGCCCATCGCTCAGCCGTTCTCGCCGTTCGCCAACGTGGCGCGGCTGGACGTGCCGTACCGCACCCAGCTTGACGGCAGCATCTCATCGGCGGCGAACTGCGGCCCGACCTCCGTCGCGATGGCCATTGAATCGTTCGGGGTCTACGTCCCGACGGCTCAGTCGCGCGTGCTGGCGATGCGTGCCATGGGCATCGGCGATCCGTTCAGCGGCACGACGCTCGAATCGCTCCGGAGTGTGGCCGAGACATACGGTCTGCAGGGCCTCGACCTGCACGAGAACGGCCGCTACAAGAAGTGGACGCTGGACGACGTGCGAGCGCATCTGCGGGCAGGGCACCCGGTCATTCCGCAGCTGCGGTACCGGATGATGCCGGGCCGCGAGTGGCTGTGGGTGGGCTACGATCACTACGTCGTGATCACCGGCATGGTCGGGGACGACTTCATCATCAACGACCCCGTCAGCCTGAACGGGCGCGGCGAGCGGGTGCTGACGGCTGCCGAGCTGCAGCGTGCCTGGATGAACTCGGACTTCCCCGGCGCGGGCCTGGCCATCGCCCGACCGCTGTAGACGCAGCAGCGGCTACCCACCACTGACGTTCAGTGTGGCACCCGTGCCGCTGACGCTCGCGGTGCAGATGGCGTCCTATCTCAGCGGCATTGATGGCGTAGCCCCTCCGACTTGTCGCCTTGCGAGGGCGATTACATGTTCGTCGGCGTTCCCAGAACGTGGTAAGACGGGCGGTCGGGGGTTGAAACCCCCGCCTACAGTCATTCCGTCGCTGCGCGACGGAGACCGGGAACAGCCGTCGTCCGGTGAGACTGGCGCGTCGCGCAGCGACTGCACGATGGTAGGCGGGGCTTTCAAGTCCCGACGAGGCTGCACGGCGCGCCCAACGCGCAATCGCCCTGGTCGCCGTGCGAGCTTGCTCGGCTGTCGTGCGCCGCCTCGTTTACACTCACCCTGATGGCGATCACCGAACGTTCCGCGCTGGCCCCGGTGCAGCCCCCTGCCGTTGATCGTGCGCCGGCCGCGCCGTCGGGGCTGGCGCGCTGGTGGGGTGTTGGCGGGTTGCTTGCGCTGCTGGCCGGTGCGCTCGGGCTGCGGCTCTGGCTGCTGAGCCGGGCCGTTGGCTTCGAGCAGGGCGACCCGCTCGAATACGTCAACATCGCCTACAAGATGGCGTTTGGCATCGGCATCGAGTGGTGGGACTTGCGGCCCCTGCTGCTCTCGCTGCTCTACGTGCCGGTGCTGTACGTGGCGCAGTGGTGGCCCGACCCGACCGGCGAGGTGATGGTTCGGGCGCTGCGGCTCGTGAGCGCGCTGTTCGGCGTTGGGATCGTCTGGCTGACGTATCAGCTCGGGCGCGACCTCGTGGGCGAGTTGCCGGGGTTGGCCGCCGCGCTGCTCGTCGCGGTGAACCCGGTGGTCAATCGCCTCTCGATCAGCACCTACGCTGAGCTGCCCTCGACGTTCTGCATCCTGCTGAGCCTCTGGCTGCTGATCCGGTCGGTCCGTCCAGACGCTGAGCGACGGTTCGCGACGGCGCTCGGGGGCGGCCTGGCCCTCGGGCTCGGCTGCATGATCCGCTACCAGGCCATCTTCTACCTGCCGCCAGTCTGCCTGTGGGTCGGCGTCGTCTCGCTGGTGCTGGTGCGCGGCTCCGTCCGGGGCCGCCTGCTGCGCGCCATGGATCGTCGGACTCCCGAGGGGGCGCTGGCGCTCGGCTTCGCCGCTGGCCTGGGGCTGGCGGTATTGGCTCAGGCGGCCATCGAGCAGGTGGCCTATGGCCGGCCGTTCCACAGCCTGCTCGCCTCGTTCAGCTACAACGTGACGTCTGGACTGGCGCCCATCGAGTTCGGCGAGGAGCCGTTCGACTGGTACCTCCGGCAGACGCCGAGCTGGCTCGGGGTGATGACGGCGGCGCTGGCGGCCGTCGGCCTGGGCGTGAGCGCCCGCGCGCCGCGGGGCCGCTCCTGGAGCCTCCTCGGGGTGGCCGGCCTGACGATGTTCCTGGCCCTCTGCTGGCTGCCCCACAAGGAGGAGCGGTTCCTGTCGCAGATCGTGCCGTTGGCGGCCATCTTCGCGGCGCTCGGGATCAGCACGGTCGCGCGGGCCTTCGGCTGGGCCTGGACGCTGCGAGCTACGCAGCACCGCGAGGCTGCGCGGACGGTCGGTTCGGTGCTGATGACGGTGGTCATCGCGCTGGGGTGCGCCGCCCCGATGCTGACGGCGACGCTGACACTGGATCTCAGCTCGAACGTCGGGTACGTCCTCGGCATCAAGAAGGCCGCTGAGCTGCGGCCGGGCGCAACGGTCGGCACGGTGCCCTGGAACGTCGCCCGGCCCTATGCTGGAACGCGCCTGACCCTCGAACGGATGGACCGGGCCGTCTGGGAGCGCCGTGCCGAGGTCACCCGCACGATCGAGCAGAGCGATTTCCTGCTGTTTCCCGAGTACTGGCTCACCGAGGATCGTGAGATCGACAAGCTGGTGGATGCCCGCTTCCGCTCGATTGAGGGGTACGACGACGGCGTGGTGCTGTACCAGAGCCGCCGCCTGGAGGATCCCGGGCGTCGCCGCTCGCGCTGAGCGCACAGTCCTGGCACAGCCAGTCTGTCGCGTTGTAGCGAGATGCCGCGAGGTCGTACAGTAGAGGCCCGTGCAGCCCTCGCCCTCGCTTCCGAACCGTCTTTTCGGTCACTGGCTCATCATCACGCTGACCGTCGTGCTCAGCGTGACCGCCGCCCTGGCCGCTATCGGCCTGTACCGTGAGCTGAGCGGCAGGAGCGTGACCGTCGTGGTGGTGCAATCGCACCCGGCCACGCCAGCCGCCGACGCTGAGGATGCGGAGACCTCCCCGGTCGAGCACACTGGGGATCCTGAAGCCGATCCTGGCGAGCACGCGGCTCCGTCGGCTGGGGCCTCGCCGCCGCCAGGGTCCGTGGCATCACCGGCCGGCGAGGTCGCCGTGACGGCGCTGGCGGTGGAGCCATCGCCGGCCGCCGAGCAGCCCTCCGGCCCTGAACAGTCCGCCCCCGAGCAGACGGACCCGGCCCGCGCGCCGGCCGCGTCGCCGGCGCCCATAGTGGCCGCCTCGCCATCGCCGGAGGCGGTCGCGGCCCGTGTCCCGCCGACGCCTGCGCCGCGCGGTGCGCCGCGTGCCGTTGCCGACGCGCCCATCGTGATGTACCACCACATCGGGCCGTTGCCACCCAACCCGGACGTGTTCCGCCGCGACCTGACCGTCTCCCCGGCCACCTTCGAGAAGACGCTGGACTACCTGGCCGAACAGGAGATCGCCACCGTCACGATGGCCGACCTGTTCGAGCATTTCGCGGGTGGGGCGGCGCTGCCGAAGAAGTCCGTCATCCTGACGTTTGACGACGGCTACGACGACAACTATCTGTATGTGTTTCAGTTGCTGAAGGCCCGGCAGATGGTCGGGACGTTCTTCATCTCGACGGATTTCGTGGAGCGGCCGGGCTACCTGACCTGGGACCAGATCACTGAGATGAACGACGCCGGCATGGAGATCGCAGCGCACAGCACCAACCACGCCGACTTCACCGTGATCGGCCCGAACGAGCTGCGCCGCCAGCTGGTCGAGCCGAAGCGGATCCTCGAAGAGCGCATCGGCCAGCCGGTCCGTTTCCTGGCCTACCCGGCCGGCAAGTACAACGCGGCGGTGATGGCGGCCAGCCGCGCGGCCGGCTACGAGGCGGCCGTCACGGTGATCCACGGCACCCGCCACACACCGGCCCAGGCGTTCGAGCTGCGGCGGGTGCGGGCGCACGGTGCGGACACGCCCGCGCAGATCACGGCACGGATCACCCTGCCGAGCTGGCGGTAGCGCGTCAGGCCGCGCCGTGCACCAGGGCCGGCCGGCACGCCTCCATGACCGCGATGGCCGAATCCAGCGTCGGGCGGGCGGGCACCACCCGCACGAGCGCCACGTCCAGCCCTTCGCAGAGGCGGCGGAAGGCCGCGGCCGCCCCGGCGGCTGGCCCGAAGTAGCCGACGTGCTGGGCCAGATCGACGGGCATGGCGTCGTACAGCTCTTCGAGGGTGGCGCCACGGTCGCGGCGCTCCTCAAGCTCGGTCAGGGCCTCGTCGAAGCCCATCCGCGCAAAGTGCCCCCGATACCCCAGGTGCTTCGGCACGCCCGGCCGCGCGATGGCGTAGCGGAAGAGCGCCTTCATGTAGGCGCGGCGGCAGGCGTCCGCGTCGTCGTCAACGCTGACGCGGATGTACTCGATGACCTTCACCTCGCGTGGATCGCGGCCGGCCCGGGCCGCCCCCTCGGCCAGCCGCTCGCGGCTCCAGGCGATCTGCTCGGCGGCGCACCAGTTCAGACCGACGCCGTCCGCCGCCTCGCCAGCCAGCCGCAGCATCTGCGGCCCGAGCGCGCCGAGGATGACCGGGGTCTTCGGGAAGGGGAACTCGAGTTTGAAGCCCTGTAACTGGACGGTCGGCCCTTCGTAGGTGACCTCCTGGCCGGCCAGGATCGCCCGCAGCGTGACAAGATAGTCGCGGGCCAGCTTGAGCGGCGAGATGTCCTGCAACCCGAGCAAGCGTCGCTGGGTCAGCGAGTGGATGTCCCCTGAGCCGACGCCCAGCGTGAACCGGCCGCCGGTGACGTCGGCGGTGGTGGCGGCAGCCGAGGCCAGCGAGGGGACGGTCCAGAACGGCGCGGGCACCACCGAGACGCCCGTCTGCAGGCCGCCCTCGACAGCCCCCCGGCTGGCGTCCCAGAACTGCGTACACATCTGCGTCGCGTCGCGGCCGGCCATCGAGTTGGTCCAGACGCTGGTGTACCCGAGGCTGGCCGCTGCTCGTGCCAGCTCACGGAACTCGTCCACTGAGAAGGGAAGCATGCGGTCCAGGCCGACGCCGATCTCCACGCCCGTGCTCCTCGTCGAGAGTACACACTGTCTGGCGTAGGATCGCACGTCGGCGGCGTGGCGTGCAGGCTCGGGCTACCATGTGGCAGGGCGATTGCATGTTGATGTCGTCGTGCGGCCGCGTCGGGGACTTCAGTCCCCGACCGCCCGTTCCATGATGCTTCAGGTACACCAATGAACATGCAATCGCCCTGATGCTGCTACCAGTGCAATCGTATGTTGAGCGCGTCGTGCCGCCGCGTCGGGGCTTGAAAGCCCCGCCTACGATCCTGCAGTCGCTGCGCGACGCTCCAGT
>JADZEM010000024.1 GCA_020850535.1 Chloroflexota bacterium | reverse complement strand
TCCTGCAGTCGCTGCGCGACGCTCCAGTCGCACCAGTGCCGGCCGTTCCCGGCGGCCGTCGCGCAGCGACGGCGTGACTGTAGGCGGGGACTTCAGTCCCCGACCGCCCGTTCCATGATGCTTCGGGTACACCAATGAACATGCAATCGCCCTGTGGTGTAGGGCCGCGCGGCAGGCGGGATGAGGTCCGGCTCAACCGTATCGCGTGAGGGAACGGGAATGCCAAGAGGGCGGGTGGGAGAAGGTCTCCCGCCCGCCCTCTTGGCATCACCAGTTGCAGAACGCGGTTACCGCTTCGGCGCGTTCTCCTTGAGGATCGCGTTCGCCTTGGTGGTCGCGTCCTCGACGAGCTTCTTCGGGTCGGCGTTGGCGTCCGTCGCCGCCTTCGTCGCCACTTCCTTGTCGATCAGGTCGCGGACCGGATCGTAGCCCGCCACCGGCGACTCGACCATCGCGTACTGGAACCAGTCGAACATGCGGGCGTAGGAGTCTGCCGCCGCGCCCCACTTCGGATCGGCCTTGTAGGTGTTCAGCACGTCGGCCTTGGCGCTCTGGCGGACCGGCAGGTAGCCGGTGTTGACGGCCCACTTCGTCGTCTGGGCCTTCTCACCCAGGAACTTGATAACCAGCCAGGCGGCCAGCTCCTTCTCGGGCGTCGTCTTGTAGATCGAGACGCTCGCGCCGTAGAGGTTCACGGCTGGCTTGCCGTTGTTGGGCAGCATGTTGATGTCCCACTTGAAGTTGCTGCCCTTGCTGACGGCTTCCTGGTAGAACGGCAGGCCCGACGAGCTGGCGAAGGTGAAGAGCACCTGCCCCGCCGCGAAGCGGTTCTGCTCGCCGTTGCGCTCGCTGGTGGGGATCTCCACGGCGCACTTGTTCTTGAACATGCGCTGGATCATCGCCGTGGTCTCGACGCCGGCCTCGCTGTTGAAGACGTAGGAGGCGCCGTCCGGCGCGAGGATGCGCCCGCCGCGCGAGAACACCTGCGAGGCGAAGTTGGAGGCGTCGTGGCGGAAGGCCCAGCCGTACTTGTTGGCGGCGGGATCGCTGGCCTTGCAGGCGGCCTCTTCCCAGGTCTTCCAGTCCTTCGGGGCCTCGTTGTAGCCCAGCTGCTTGAGCCAATCGGCGTTGTAGTACATGACCTCGATGGAGCGCTGCGTCGGGAAGCCGAGCCGCTCACCCTGGAACTGCGGGTTCAGGTCGCTGTCCAGGAAGGTCTGGAAGTAGTCCTTCATGTCCTCATCGCTCAGCCCATACTTCTTGCTCTTGAGGAACGGGTTGATGTCGATGATGGCGTTCTGCGCACGGTAGAAGGCAGCCTGATTCTGATAGGCGACGCTGATCTCGGGTGGCTGGCCGGCCTGGATCGCCGCGCTGACCTTGTTGTAGACGTCCGGGTAGGACGCCCCCGCGATCTCAGCACGCGCCTTGATGCCGTACGGGTTCGACTTGCTGAACTCGTCCAGCAGCGTCGTCAGCATCTCCTGGTCTTTCTGCGGGCGGTTGTGCCAGTAGACGACCTCGACGTTCTTGCCGGTCAGGTCGATAGCGTCCACCATCTCAGGGCTGGTGGGCGGGTTGCTGACGGTAACGGGCTTCGCAGCCTCAGCCGGCTTGGCCGGCGCAGTGGTGGCCGCTGCCTGGGCGGCCGGGGCGGCCGGCTTGCTCTCGGCTGGCTTGGCGGCTTCAGCCGGCTTGGCCGGTGCTGCCGTCGGGGCTGCTGGCTGGGCGGCCGGGCCGCAGGCCGCGAGCAGTAACCCGACACTCATGATGAATGCCAGTGCGCGTCTAGACCTTCGCATCGGGACTGTCCTCCAGGTGCCGTGGCGCTGAGGGTGGAGACGGACGACGGTGAGGGACTCTGGTGCTATCCCTTGAGTCCGGTGTTCAGAATGCCCTCCCGGAACTGGCGCTGCGCGACGAAGTAGAGGATCAGGACCGGCAGGATGACCATGGCCGCGAACGCCATCAGCAGGTGCACCTGGGTGCCCTGGCCCTGCATGAACTGCTGCAAGCCCACGGCCAGCACCCGCATGTTGCTGTCCCGCGTCGCCAGCAGCGGCCACTTGAAGGCGTCCCAGGCCCAGATGAAGTTGAGCAGGGCCACCGTCAGCAGGGCCGGCTTGCTCAGCGGCACCACGATCGAGATCATGAAGCGGACGTGGCCCATGCCGTCGATCAGCGCGGCCTCGAACAGATCTTTGGGGATCTGCATGAAGAACTGCCGCAGCAGGAAGATCGAGAAGACGTTGACCAGGAACGGCACGATCAGCGCGAAATACGTGTTGTACCAGCGCAAGTTGAACATCATGACGATCTTCGGGACCAGCGTCAGGTCTTCCGGCAGCATCATCGTGATCAGCACGATGACGAACAGGAGCTGCTTGCCCGGCAGCTCCATGCGCCCGAGCGCATAGGCGGCCATCGTCGAGGTCACCAGCACGCCGGTCACGATGCTCAGCGACACGATGACGCTGTTGGCGAGGTAGCGGAAGAAGAGGAACGTCTGCCACTGGCTGTCCCAACCGATGGTCTGAATCGCCTCGGCGAAGTTCCCGAACTGCGGCGCTTCGCCGCCGAGCGGCGGCCACGGCCAGATGACGTTGTTGATGACGCTGGCGTACGACTTCAGCGCCGTCATCACCATGAAGAGGAACGGCACCACCGCCAGCACCGCCGCCACCACGATCACCGCCTGGATCGCCACGCCGCCAGCCGTCAGCTTCGTGGGACGGCTCGGGTGGCGGGGGGCGGTGCGCTCGGCGGCCTCGATCATTCGTAGACCACTCGCCGGCCGGCCACGTAGTTCTGGGTGAGCGTCAGCGCCAGGATCACCGTGAAGAGGATGAACGAGAGCGCCGCCGCGTAGCCGTACCGATTGAACGCATACAACTGCTGGAAGATCAAGATGCTGGCGGTCTGGGTGGAGTCACTCGGGCCGCCGCCCGTCATCACGAAGATGTGGTTGAACGCTTTGAAGGTGCCGATCACGGTGACGATCAGCAGGAAGAAGATGGTGGGGGACATCAGCGGGACGGTGATATGCCGCAGGAGATTCCAGCCTCTGGCCCCGTCCACTTTGGCCGCTTCGTACAGCTCGCCGTTGATGTTGACCAGGCCGGCCAGGAAGATCGTGATGTCGTAGCCGATGAAAACCCAGGTGGTGTAGAGCGAGACCGAGACGAGCGCGAGGCTCGGGCCGTGCGCCCAGCCGGGCAACGTCATCCCGAACTGCTGCGCGATCAGCGCGAACACGCCGGCCGGCTCCCCGAGCCAGCGCAGGCCGCTGAAGCCAATGGCCCGCAGCGCCGTGTTCAGCAGTCCGCTGTCCGGGCTGTAGATGTAGCTCCAGACCGCCGCCGAGGCCACCGTCGAGGTGATGTACGGCAGGAACATCATCATCCGGAACAGCTCGTGGCCCCGCGTGCGCTGGAAGAGGAACACGGCGATCAGGAAGCCGAGGCCAAGCTGCACCGGCACCGTGATGATGGAGTAGGTCGCCGTCACCAGCAGCGAGTTCCACATCGCGGCGTCTTGCAGGCCGCGCAGGTAGTTGTCCGCGCCGATGATGGCCTGACAGCCGAGCCGCCAGTCGCACAGGCTGATGTAGAAGCCGAACGCGATGGGGAACAGCTCGAAGACGGAGATGATGATCAGGGCGGGAGCGAGGAGGGTGTAGCCGAGCGCCCGCTCGCGCACCTTGCGCGACACCAGCCGCCGCAGGCCGGGGATCGGCTGAGGCTGCGCCGTTGCCGCGCCCGCGGCGTCGATCTGGCCCGCCTGAGAAGTCACGTCCATCCCTATCGTCGCGCTGCCACGCCCGACCGAGCCACAAGACTGCCCGCGCCACAGCGGCCCACCCCTCCCCGAGCGACCGTCGTACCAGCGCTGCTCAGGACGATAGTCAAGTCCGGCGCGGCGTGCAAGGGGTCTGACGTTAACGGCGTGTCATGAATCGCCATCAGACACGGAATTGAGACACCCGGCGCGTCCTGGCCCGCCCGGCGACGCGCCAGGGGGGCCGGGTCTGGTACCGTGTGGTCGCCGCCCAGCGTCGGGCAAACCTCCGACACGGAGCACGACCATGCTGTACAACCCGTTGCGCCAGAAGATCGCCGAGGGCAAACCGGTGATCGGTCCGCTGTTTCAAGAGATTCCAGACTCGCTGGAGCTGGTCGAGAACTTCGGCCACGCCGGATTCGACTACGTCATGATCGATGGCGAGCATGCCGGCGTCCACGTGTCGCACGCGCGTGACATCGCCCGGGCGGCCGAGGCTGCCGGCATCTGTGCCCTGGCTCGCGTCCCCGACACCGACCCTGGCCGCATCCTGGCCCTGCTGGACTCCGGCGTCAAGGGCATCATCCTGGCCCACTGCGCCACGGTCGAGGCCGCCGAGGAGCTGGTCAAGGCCTGCAAGTACCCGCCGCGCGGCATCCGTGGGGCCTCCGGCGGCAGCCGGGCCGCCCACTACGGGTATGGCCCGAGCATCGGCGAGAAGATGGACATCTTCGACCGCGAGACGATGTGCCTCGGGCTGATCGAGGATGCGAGCGCGCTGCCGCACATCGAGGACATGCTGAAGATCGACGGCTTCGACGGCTGCTTCCTGGGCGCCGGCGACATGGCCCTGAGCATGAAGCGCGAGTACCTGGGCATGCGGCCCTCGCACCCCGAGGTGCAGGCGGCGATGGACACGGTGCGCGATCAGACGCTCGCCGCCAACAAGCTGGTGATGTGCCCGGCTGGCAGCGGCGCGGACGCGAAGAAGCTGATCGACAGTGGCATCCAGATGATCGTGGTGCAGTTCGGGCAGATGTTCAAGACGGCCCTGACGAGCTACCTCGACGGAGCGCACGGCCGCTCGTAAGCGTCAGGCGACAAGGCCCTCACCCCCGGCCCCGCTCCCGTGCATGTGGAGCGGGGTCGACTCGTTTCCCGCAGCGACAGACCGTCATCGCCTGCAAAGCATGCGGCCCCACGTGTCGTCCTTCGCTGCCCCGCACCCTGTCTGCCTTACCCCTCCCCCCGCCCCGCGCACCCGCGGGCGGG
>JADZEM010000023.1 GCA_020850535.1 Chloroflexota bacterium | reverse complement strand
CGCGTTCTCCGATCTCCTGCCGACCACGACGAAGGGAGGTGCCCTCACTACCTCACGCTAGCCCTGCCGGGGTGGGGACTTTTCCCTGGCCACCGGTGGGGACTTCCGCGTGGCCATTGACACCCTGAAGCGGATCGAAGGGATGCGGCTCGCTCACGCCGACCTACGGCGAGACGGTCGACGTGTGGTGTTTCAGTATCCCTGAAGCGGATCGAAGGGATGCGGCTCGAGGTCAGCGCGGCGGGCGCCGACTCCGGGGCCATGCGTTTCAGTATCCCTGAAGCGGATCGAAGGGATGCGGCCACGCCTCGGGCAGCCAGAACGCCTCCCTGACGGGCGTTTCAGTATCCCTGAAGCGGATCGAAGGGATGCGGCGACGGCCGACGTGTTCGACGGCTACGCCTCGGCGCTGCGGGTTTCAGTATCCCTGAAGCGGATCGAAGGGATGCGGCGGCGCGCTCAACGACAGCCTGCCGGCCTGCAGGGTCATGTTTCAGTATCCCTGAAGCGGATCGAAGGGATGCGGCTCCTCAACAGCCCGGCCCTGGTGACGGTGGCGAAGGAGTTTCAGTATCCCTGAAGCGGATCGAAGGGATGCGGCGGCGGCAGGCCAACCTCCGCTACTACCCGTTTTTCGGCAGTTTCAGTATCCCTGAAGCGGATCGAAGGGATGCGGCGCTTCGGCGAGTTCCTGCAGGCGGTCGCCAGGGCCGAGTTTCAGTATCCCTGAAGCGGATCGAAGGGATGCGGCAGTCGGTGATGCCGACGCCGTTCAACTATGCCATCCTCAAGTTTCAGTATCCCTGAAGCGGATCGAAGGGATGCGGCAGGCGAGTGCGCTCGACCGGAACGACCGCCAGCGGCATCTGTTTCAGTATCCCTGAAGCGGATCGAAGGGATGCGGCGCACGCCCGAGTCGCTGGCCGTTGGCGACCACCCGAGCCAGGTTTCAGTATCCCTGAAGCGGATCGAAGGGATGCGGCGCTGGTCGGCCGAGTACCTGACGTGGTGCCAGCAGACGTTTCAGTATCCCTGAAGCGGATCGAAGGGATGCGGCGCTTCGTCCAGTGTCTCCACGGTGTTGCCTCCTTCTCGGCGTTTCAGTATCCCTGAAGCGGATCGAAGGGATGCGGCTTCAGCCCCTGGCGGTGTGGACTGGCCGTGGCCTCGGTGGGTTTCAGTATCCCTGAAGCGGATCGAAGGGATGCGGCCCCGGGACGCCAGGAGTACGACTCGAGGTCGCGGAACAAGTTTCAGTATCCCTGAAGCGGATCGAAGGGATGCGGCAGATGGCGATTGACGAGATCGGCCGTATCGGGGTGCTGTTTCAGTATCCCTGAAGCGGATCGAAGGGATGCGGCGACGCGGCCACCATCGGGATGGTCGGGCAGGGCGAGCAGCGTTTCAGTATCCCTGAAGCGGATCGAAGGGATGCGGCGAGCGTGCCGGCTGCGATCAGCTCGCGGACGTCGTCGGTTTCAGTATCCCTGAAGCGGATCGAAGGGATGCGGCGCAGGATCTCGTCCAGGTTCAGCACGACCGACCCGCCAGGTTTCAGTATCCCTGAAGCGGATCGAAGGGATGCGGCCTCGCGTTCGACGGGTTGTAGCCGATTCCAGGATCGCCGTTTCAGTATCCCTGAAGCGGATCGAAGGGATGCGGCGTTCAGGCGGACAGCAACGCGGCGACGGCGGCGGCGCTGGGTTTCAGTATCCCTGAAGCGGATCGAAGGGATGCGGCCGCCGCGCCGTCGGCAACGGCGTTCGCGTCCACGTAGTTTCAGTATCCCTGAAGCGGATCGAAGGGATGCGGCCGACCGCATTCCGGGCCGTTTTCGTCACTACGATGTCGTTGTTCATGTGCCAGAGGCCGCGATTGGCCTCGCTGGAAGCCATGCCACCAACCGTGACGGTACCCTGGAGCGATGCCCGGTCGCAACTCGGTGGTTTGCCCGCCGACCCAGGGGTTTTTGCGACCCACTTGCGAGCGCATCATCTCTGGCGTGCGTGTTCATCAATGCGCCGCCACTGCCTCCGGCTGCGCTGCATCGACGAGGTTTGCGGACATCGGGCCCCGGAGTGGCTCCACACGCCCCTGATCGGCCGGCCGGCACGTCCGCAGATACGGGCAGGACCGGGGACAGACGGCCGGCAGACCCGGATCTAGCTCCTCAGCCACCAGTCGGACCTTCTCGTCACGCTCCTCGACGAACATCTGGCGCAGCTCGTCCCCGATGAGATGGAAATCTCGCTCGACTACGATACGTCCGTTCATGAATCTGGCGTACACTACACACCCGACATCGACCGGCCGCTCGAACAGGCTCTCCAGCACCAACGCGTACCCAGTCGTCGTCAAACGGTGGAACGGCTCCCTCAGCCCAAACTTCAGATCCAGCACGGCCGTATCCGGAAACGAGATGCCGTCCGCCGCAAGGTGCTCACTCAGGCCGAGGAACCGCCCGTCGAGCTTCATCTCGACGCTCACCGGCAGCGCCAGCATCGCCAGTCCGTCGGCCTGGATGTGCGGCTGGCGCGCCAGTACCGCCTCGACGCGCTCGACGATCCGGCGCGACTCGAACGCCCGAACCGCTCGGACCTTCGTGGCCGAAAGGTCATCTTCCTCGGTTGGCCTGGCGTCGTCTTCATCACGGGATCGCACGCCACTCGCGAGAGCCTCGAGGAACGGGACGCTGGCCTGACCGTGCACGTAGATGAGCCGCTTCGCTTCGGTCAGCACGTCGGCCACCACTCGATGCAGTCGTTGCCCTTCGCGCATCCCCACGTTCGGAACGGTTTTCAACTGCTGAACACGGCGCAAGAAGACGTCACGTCCCGTCGGGCAGTACTTCCCGGCCACCTCGTACACGCCGAGGGGCCGGTCGTAGATCGACCTCAGCGGCGGCCGGTCCCAATTCCAGCCGCGCAGCTCCTCGGCAACTGGCTGTCGGCGCAGATCCGGCAACAGCCCGCGCTGGACCCAGCGCTGCTCCTCGGTCGATGCGAAGTACATCCCACCCTCCCTGCCGGCCGATGCGGCCGAGCCCGTCACCATCGGTCGTTGCAGTACGGCAGAAACTCGCACACTCGGCAGCGTTCGAGTATCCGTGTACCGTCTGGCATCTGCTCGCCGGCCACACTGGCACGGATCGCGTTCAACACCCGCTTCGTGTATGCGCGCACGGCCGAGGTGATCTCGACCACCTGCGCGTGCTTCAACGGGATGAAGTAGACGAACGCTCGTCGCGCCGGCCGCGCCAACTGCTCCTCGGCGAGCAGCGCGTACGCCGCCAGCTGGTATTTGTGATGAAGCCCCAACGCCGCTCGAGTGTTCTTGAACTCAACCGGGATCGCCTCAGATGAACGGCTGATCAGCATGTCGAGCCGGCCGCCCAACGCCAGCCGCTCCGAGCGCAGCCGTACGTCGAAGGAACGCTCCCCGTCTGACAGCCCGTATGCGCGCAGACCCCGTCGCTGTTCGAGCGCTTCGGTCCGCTGGTGCTCCAGGATGCCCTCCTGCATCGCGCCGGTCACGTAACGGTGCGGCAGACGTGCCCCCAGCCGAAAGTACGGGATACGCGGGCAGTAGACGTGCTGACGGACGTCGCTCACCGCCAGGTCGAGGAGGAGGCGATCGGCGCTCGCACCGCCCGACGCATTGCCGGGAACGGTGCCCGCAGGAGGCGTGGGGATCATGAGATCACCACCTCCCGCCGAGCGCGGAAGTCAGTCTCGCAGAGTGGGAGCAGGACGACTCTCGATTCCAGCCGAGCGAGCCGGCGGCGGATCTTCTGGAGCAGCTCGTTCTGGTGCGCGCGCGAGATGTCGCCGAGAAACGCGGAATACTGGATGCGGCTGAGGCCGTAGTCCTGGCAGTAGTCCGCCACCTTCGCCCGCGCGCGACCATCCGAGATGTCGTAGACCACCAGGCACCGCATCACCCGCCTCCGCGTCTCTTGTTCCGTTCAGTCCCCTCCTTCAGTTCCGCCCCATCACCCCGAAGTACGACGCGCCGCCCTCTAAGTCGCCTCAGAACCGTTCACGGCCTGTCGCGGTACTCGCTGAAGCCCGGACCTGACCGCACCAGGCCAAGCGGAATGATGGTGGTCGTAAAGGTACGATCTCGGTCTCGCCTCGCCCGTTCCGCGCTGAACGTGCTCAAGCGAGCGAACGTCGCCTCCGGCCCGAAGTCGTCGAGCTGCTGAACGTGCCAGGCCGCACCGATCCTGAAATCGTCGCCCGTCACGATCGGCGCCGTGAACCCTTCACCCAGATCGTCAGCTCGCTGAAATCCCAGGAACTGTACGAACGACCCGCGCTTGCCAATAGAGCGCACGTGCGGCAGCGCCGTAACCAGGCGCCCAGCCAACAGGTCGTCGCCGCCGGCCAGATCAAACGCCCAGAGCCACCGCCCCGCGTGGTACACGACCTCGCGGTACGCCACACTAGAAAGGTATGGCTGCTCCGGGCTCGGCTTCTTCGGCTCCTGACGGATTTTGACGATCGTGTGCGTCACCACCGCTGCACCCGGCGGCCGGATACGAACCTCGACGCCGACAAGGGTGTCGAGCAACTCGGCGCAGTCCGAATCGGGCCACCCGACCCGAAACGCCGCATCGACGCACGCCATTTTGATCGCGTAGGGGGTCGGCACGACCAGCGTCCGGCCGACACCACTGGTTGCCTGACTGGTCTTCAGGGAGAACAAGCTGACCGGCGCGAGCTCAGCCAGCAGCCAGCGCCCCGGCCCTGGCACTCCCGCAATCGGTGCCGGGTCGGCCAGGGAATTGGCGCGGGCAGCCCGGACGACAGCACGATCCGGTGAATTCGCCTGCGTTTTTCGAGGTGGCATGGTTACCTCGCCGCGGCGGGCAAGTCGAGCTCGGCGGAGAGCGACGCCAGCAGGTCAAGCGCCTCGGACGTCGATGCGAACCGCTGCGTCCAGATGCCATCCGCCTGGATCTTGTTCAACGCCCGAGCGCACCCTTCAACTTCGGCCTGATACGCATCGTCCAGCGGGCTCAACATCGGCGCTGGCAGGCTGGAGCGCGAGACGGCCACGATCCCCTCGCACCCCACGATGTGCGGGTTCTGGGTGTTGCGTTGAGCGCCGGCCGGCTTGACCAACGTCGCCGCTAGCGCCTGGAGGAGCGCCCGCGCTCGGGCCTGCCGCGCTTCCGCTCCTACCGCGTACTCTCGCGTGATGTCGTTCAGGCCGATGCGGTAGAGGTCCAGATTGCAGACCAGCGCGTAGATCCCGGACGAGGCCGGCCGGTGGAACAGCGCCTGCCGTCCCGCCACGGACGTAATCGCTTCTTGCGTTGCATCATCACGGCCTGTCGAGGATCCCCGTCCCTCAGGCGCGTATTTGACATGCAGATACTGCTCGGTGCGCGTGAATTCCGGTAGCCCGACCACCCAACCGAACTCTACCACCGACTTCCGCCCCACCGCCCGGTTGTCGGTGAGCAAGGCACCTGCAATGTCCGTCGCCGCGCAGTCCCGAACCATCATCGCCATGACTGCGCTGTCCGGGTTGTTCTTCTTGTCCGCCGCCAGCTTTTGGAGCGGTTCATAGCCGGCCACGATCCGATCTGGGCTGTGCTGCTGTGCTGCCGGCGAGAGCGGCTGGCCGGCCTCGGCCAGCAACGGGATCAAGTGATCGACCAGAATCCGCTTGAACATGTCGCCGCTCACGGCGTTGACCGACTGCCGATTTCCGCCGGCATTCACCACGTGGACCATGCGGGTTTGCTGCTGGTTCCCCTCCGTCCCCTCGCTGTTGAGGTTGTGCAGGTTCATCGTCAGGCGCGCAGAGATCGCCACAGAATACGTTGCTGCCACGGTGCCCCTCCCCTACTCTTCCTCGACCGATTCGTGCGGATCGCCTGCGGCTGGCTCACCCCCGTCCACAGGCCCGCCTTCGTCGGTTGCCGTGCCAGATCCGTCCTGGTCGGCCGGTCGGCGCTCGGTGCAAGTGCCGTACGCGCACAGTAGCGCCCCGACGACGCCGGCTCCGTAATCGGCATCATCGACGAGCCTGACGAAGTCGTCGAACTGACTCATGCTTACCCGCCGATGCCAGGGCTTGTTATCGTGCGATGTCTCCTCGCGGCGTGCATTCTCCGAGTTGTAGAGCTCAACAAACTCGGCCACCGTGACGAGAAGTTCGCGACTATTGGACTGTTGACTCGCGCGGCGAAGGTCTGGCAATAGTCCATACCGAATGGTGCGATGCTCGCGACCCTGAGCATCGAGGCTCTGCGCGGCCACCGTCGCACGGCGCACTGCCGCTGCGATGGCTCGGAACCCATCGTTCTTGAGGATGTCCGAGTATGGCTTGCTCATAGACTCCACCACCTTCACAAAGAGATCGGCCCTGAACTGTCGGACCGATCGACCGGCCCCCCGTGCGCGCAGAACGTGGTTGCCATACGCTCCGGCGAAGTCGAGGAAAGCATCCAGCGCCGGCTCGTTGCCCTCCTCGTCGCCGCGCCGCCCCAGGAATCGCCGATAGGTCAGGAGCAGCGTCAGTTCGTCCGAATGATCGTCCATCAGGCCACGGACGATGCTCAGGTGCTCGCCAAGGATCGCCAGCCAATCACGCACGTCCTGTGACTCGCGGATCTTGAACCAGCCCGGCACGGCCAACTCGCTCATCAACGAGACGGCCCGCGCGGACCCGAGTGATTGATAGTTGGTGACGGCTAGCGCGCTGATGAGATCGCTCGGCGCCCTCTCGTGAAGGTCGATCAGATCGTCATCGTCCTCGACCTCATCCTCGGCGCGCGCCTGCCGATACATCTCTGAGTGCTGGATCAGGATCTCGGCGATCTTGAGCGTGGCCTGGATGTCGATCTTGGCGGCGCTCGTCCCGCGCGGCGGCGTCGGGATCTCCCCGACAATCTGTTGGTACGCGGTCAGCGAGATGTCCTGGGGGATCGGCGTCAGCACGCGGATGTGCTCGCCCTTGCTTCCATGGAAGACTGGTATCGTGGCGGAAAAGTAGCCCCGATAGCGCATCCACTCCAGGAACGGATCGGCCCAAGCATCCTTGGTCTTGTCCCCACGCGCGGTGCTATCCGGCTTGAGGCGCGCGTACCCCTTCGCCGCGTTCGGCGAGAACACCTGAACCGTGCTCACCTTCCAGTCCGCCTCGCTCGGGCGTCCCTGCGCCAGTGCCACGAGCGCAGCTTGCACCGTCGCTCGCACGGTGGCCTCGTTCTCCGGCTCGACGAGGTCGCTGAACAGCTTGTTGGCAGTCTCGTGTCCCTGGAGCATCAGATACGGGGGATAGCGCCGCCAATCCTGACGTGAGACACTGGCCGGCCACTCCTGCCCGAGCGCGTTGATCTGCTCGCGGATCGCCTGCTTCTGCTCGTCCGTCTTCGCCGCCACGAGGGTCTTGCGGAGCTCGGTCTCGCGGACCCGGAACTCGTTGATGGCGGTACGGTCGGCCTGGTAGTCCACCACGTCGCCGGGTAGCACCGATGCTGGCAGCGTCTTCGCAGACTTCGACGTTCTGCGCTTCGCCCCGGATGCCTTTGGCTGTTCGTCGGAGACCTGTGCCTCGGCGGCCTCTGCTTCGTTGGCTTCCGCCTCGTCGATCATCTTCTCGGGTTTCGCTGATCCGGACTTCGGTTGCACGTATCTGTAGCCTGGGTGAATCGGGCTGGCGGCGATCTCGGACGGGCGCCGTGGCTGCGCGAGTGTGACGGCAAAGGCGGTCTCAAGTTGCTTCAGGCTGACCTGGCGATCTCCAGTGGCGTTGCGGAGGAAGTCGGCAAGCCCGACAACGGCCAGGACATCCCCATGTGACCCGGTCTCGCGCGGCAGCACGATCTTATCGATCGGGTCATCAAGCAGCGGTGGCGGCGCGGTGGCGGGTGCCGCGTTTCTCGGCATGGTCTAGCTCTCCCCTCCATACAGCGAGGTCGCGCGTTGATCGGCCAGTCTCAGGATGCGCGTGAGATACGCGACAATGGGCCACCAGTCGGTCCACACGTCTGCGCGAGTGGCCGGGTCGAGGAGCCGTTGCAGCCGATGGCGCGCCGTCAGCGTGCCGGACGGTCCATCCAGCGCCGGCAGATCCTGGCGCCCGGTCGCTTCGGCCAGGGCTTCGTCCGCTTCCTTCACCAGCGGCTTCAACGCGGGGATCTCGCTGCCGGTGCTTGGAATCCAGCCGCCGTGGTGGCCGAGGATCGCCGCCAGGCACGCCGCGCGTAACTGCCTGGATACTGGAGCAGGCGCCTCGCGCAGCAAGCGAACGACGACCGACGCGCTGTACCAGGCGCTCGCCGCCGCGTGTGGCCCCCGCCGCCCCTGAGCATTGACCTTCTGCTCGCGCGCCCGATCCTCTGACTTCTCGCGGTCAAAGTCGGTGTGAGCCAGCGGCTCGACGTGGACATACTTTGAGTTAAGCTCGCGTTGCGCCCGTTTGGCCCAGGCTTGCCAGGGCTGCTGGAGCTTGCCGACGTCGTGGAGCAGGCCGACCGTGCGGGCAGCCACCGTCAGTTGTGCCAGATCGATCTGCCATCGCTCGTCCCGGAGCCCTTCCAGCAGGACGGTGCCGGAGGCGGCCACCAGCGCAGCCGCCTCCTGGCCTACTTCCCGCGCGTGGCGGGCCCAGGGCTCTCGATAGTACGGGCGGCGGGCATCCTTGCCGCGAGGCCGGCGCACCGGGCTCTCGCCGTCGCCGACCTGCCCCAGTCGCAGCCCGGCCGTGCGCGAGTACGCCGTGACGCCAGGGTGCAAGCAGACGGCAAACGCCCGGTCCAGGTCGCCCGGGTCTTCGAGCAGCACCCATTCTTCCACGTTGTCGGGCACCCAGCGCCAGCCGACCGGCCGATGTTCCAGCTCGAACAGCCGGGCGAGCCCCCAGCGGCGCAGGCCGAACCCCTCGACAGTGTACGGGTTTAGCCGGGTTGCGATCGGGTCGTATGCGATGACGACGCGGATTGTCTGGCCGTCCGTCTGGCGGATCAGGTCGCTGACCGTGATCGACTGGCGTCCCACTGCGCAAAGTCGGGCGCGATGCTGGATCTCGTCCTGGCGGTCGCGCCAGCCTCGCCTGATCTGCTGGGCGTTCGTTGCGGCGTGCGCATCATCGACGAGTCGCTGCATCGTCGTCGGATCCAGACGAATGCCGGTGGTGCTGTCGTCTTCTCTGAGAGCCGAAAGTGCTGCCTGGCTGTGCTCGACGTCGTCCCGCTCGTAGGGCAGCCACGGCCGGGAGCCAGCTTCGCCTGCTGGCAGCGGATAGACCCGCACCTCGCCTCGTTGCTTCGGGAAGCGAGCGCAGCGCCCGGCCCGCTGCACCAGCGCGCTCATCGGCGCCACCTCGGTGTGCAGCACCTGGGCGCTGATGTTCATGCCGGCCTCGATCACCTGGGTGCAGACCAGGATGGCTGAGGCCGTACTCTTCTCGCCGAAGATCTCCCGAACCTGCTTCTCAATGTCCTGACGGTCGGTCGGGAAAAACCGGGAGTGGAGCAGCACGACCGGCTCGCGCTGCTTGCGCTGCTTCAGCTCTGCCTTGATCTCATCGAACAGGTCGTTCGCACGGGCGACGGTGTTGACCAGCACGATCGACCGCTCCTGGTGCGCCGCGAGGACGTCGGCTGCGGTCAGCGGCGTCGCCTGCACCTGGATGTATCGCTCCACCTCCGCGACGGCCGGCATCCGGTTGAGCTCGTCGGGCTGCACGCAGATCCTCTCTGCTTCGAGCGCCGTGCCGAGCATCGCCCGCAACGGCGAGGTGGCCGTCGCCGTCATCCAAACCGATCGGCAGAACGTCCTGTACTGGCTGACGTGGGCGACGGCAGTCAAGAACGCCTGCTGCGGGTGCATGAGGTGGTACTCGTCGAACACGATCAGTGCCCCGGCCACGGCCGCCGCGTTGACATTGTGGAGCATCTCCGGAAGACCGTACGGGCTTTCGAGTGCCCCGCTCAGCAACTGGTCATACGTCGTGACGATGATCCGTCCCTTCGAGAAGAATGCATCATCCGGGCGCTCGCCCGTCTGCATCCTGACGTCCAACGCACACCACCCGAGCCGCCCGGCGACGCGCTGAATCTCGCCGGCGATGCTCTCCACGAGCGACCGTAGCGGCAGCACGTAGATCAGGCGGTCCCAACGTGGCCGCTCGCTGCGCAGGAGCTCGTACAGGAATGGCGTGACCACGGCCAGAGTCTTGCCGGCACCCGTGGGCGCCCAGACGTCAAGATGCGCGCATCCGAAGAGGCGCACGGCAATTTCCCGCTGGTACGCGTACGGCCGGTGACCGCCGCTACAGCGAGCAAAGAAGGCATCGAATGCCGGGTCTTCGGCACTCATTCGCGATCCGCGTCGGTGTTGAACGCCTGGATCCTCTCCAGCGGATCGATACCCGGCTCTACGTAGTGACGGAGTACTCCTGTCGCTTCCAGCGTCAGGACGACGAGCTCGGCGCAGTCGCCCCAAGAGGCGTGCTTCCGGCTTCGCTGTGCGAACACGTCAGCGATAAGTCGTTCACCTGGATTGTTCAACAGACGAGGCCGATCGGTGGCGGGCCTTCTCATAGCGAGACCTCCAGCTACGGTAGGAGGTACGGCGCGCACTCGATTGTTACGTACTGATGCCACACGCATCGTGCTCTGCCGACCCAACACCGTGTTCCGCGCCGGCGCCCTGAAGCTCGACGCCATTGACGGAAATCGCGATCTGGCGATACAGGGAGGTAGCTCTGCACGGGCGGGCGATGGTCGGTGTAGACCGGAGGGCTTGGCTGAATTGACCGGACTGGTCCATTTTTCAGTATCCCTGAGGCGGATCGAGTCCCTCCGGTCCGAACCGCTTCAGAATTCATCTCGTTGTACCAGACTGCTCCATAGGCCGCAAGACCCGCCGACGATGTGCTACGCTCAGCGTGTGATGGCGTCCGTGCTGCGTGTACACTCTAGTCATGAGCACCTCATCCGTGCCCGCGCGGCCGAAGATGCAGCAAGTCACCATCGAACTGCCGGAGAGCGTGGCTCGGCTGCTGGGCACGTCGCCCGAGGGAGCAGCCAGGCACCTCATGGAGCTGGCAGTCGTCGAACTCTTCCGCCGTGGGGACCTATCCGGGGGGAAGGCCGCCGAGCTGCTCGGCCTGACGAGGGCGTCGTGGCTCGATCTGCTGGCGCGCCACGGCGTCCCGCACACCGAAGTGACCGAGGAGAGCCTGGAGCACGACCTGCAGACGCTGGCCGCCTGGAAGAGTCGGCCCCAGAGGTCATCTCCGACGCGGGCCCGCTGATCTCGCTGGCCCGCATCGGTGCGCACGAACTCCTGCCTCAACTGTTTGGCCACATCCTGGTCCCATCGCTTGTCTTTCAGGAAATCACAGCAGGCGGGGCGGGGGCAGCCGAGCTCGCACGGGTCACCTGGCTGCGCATCGTGGATCCACAGTCCGAAGCATTGGTCGCGCAGATGGCGACCGGCGTCAACAAGGGCGAGTCCTGGGCTTTGGCGCTCGCAGCGGAGCGCAGTGCGCTCTTGCTCGTCGACGACCGTCAGGCCCGACGGATCGCCCGAGAGCGCGACATCTTGCATATCGGCACAGCCGGTATCCTCGTCCAGGCAGGCCGCGATGGCGTGATCCCCAGAGACGCGGTCCAGCCGCTGCTGCGCCGGCTGCAAGCCGATGGTATGCGCCTGAGCAACGCCGTCATTCACCAGCTCCTGGAGAGTCTGACGCCCCGTGGCACACCGTAGGCTCGTCACCACCGGCCGGCCCACGCCTTGTAGACCGCCTCGCCGCGCACGAACGTCGCCACCCGCCGGGCTTGCGACTGGATGATCGTGCGCAGCCGCCGCTTCCGCCCCTCATGCTGCTCCTCACCTTCCAGCCGCTCGTTCACCCGCTTCGCCAGCGTCGTCCGAGTAGAGTCGTCAAGACGGCCACGGTCGTCCTGCGCAAGCTGGACCCGCTGATTCAGCAACGCGAAGACGCACCGGTCCACCGCGTACGACCTGAACTCCTCGATCAGGTCCAGTACCAGGCTTGGCTTGCCGGGCCGGTCCTCGTGCAGGAACCCGGCGTACGGATCCAGACCGGCCAGCAGCACCGACCGCTCCACCTGGGCGTACAGGATGCCGTAGCCGTAGTTCAGGCACTGGTTCACCAGGTCCGCCGCCCCGCGCGTCTCGCGCCCCGGCCACTCCACGCCGGCTGGCAATGCAACCAGGTGGCGGGCCGCTTCCCAGTAGTGGCGCGCCGCCTGAGCTTCCAGGTTCATCACCGGCATCCGAATCTCGTCCGCTGTCTCGCCAGCCACCTCCGTGATCCGCCGGGCCAGGTGCTCGATCCGGAACGCCGCCTCGCGAGCCATCTCATACGACTCGGGAGCCGCCGTCTGGCGATACTTCGCGATGTACTTCAACAGCGTCGCCTGGTTCTGAAGCTTGCCCACCGCGAACGCCCGGACCAGGTGGACCCCACGCTCGTCCCCGAACGCCAGCAGCTGCTGCCGACGCGTCTGGACCGTCCCCGTCAGCTCAGGCGCGATCAGCTTTGCGTACGGCGCCCCGCTCCGTGAGACGAAGCTGATCTGGATGCCCCGCTCCGCGCACCCTCGGATCGCGTCCGCGCTCAGGCTCACCCCGCCGGCCAGCACCAGCACGTGCTCCAGCCCCAGCAGCGGACGTTCCTCTACCAGCTCGCCCTTCACCGTCAGCTTCAGGCGCTCGCTGTGCCGGCCCAGGAACGCCCCATACTGATCCACGATCAGATACTCGTCCGGCCGCCCGGCCGCATCCTCGATCGTCGCGATCCGCGCACGCCCCCGTATCGATGATGGTGCCACGATCGTCGGCGCAGGCTCGGTCGGCTGCTCGGGCATCGCCTCAGTCCCCATGGTCTCGCTCACCCCGCCGCCTCCAGCCTGAACTGGCCGTTCCCCATCGCCGCGTCCTTCCCCACGTGCACCAGGCTGCCCCAGACCAGCCAGGGCAGGTACGGGCCGAGGTCGCCCTCCAGGACCACCTCGCCCATCAGGCCGCCCATCGGCACCATCCGACCGTGTCGCCCCGAGGCTCGGAACAGCTCGCGCCAGACCAGCCGTCGCTCGGCGATCCGGACCCCGCCGGCCGCGCTCAGCAGCGCAGACGCTTCGAACGGCCGAGCGGCCACACCGTGACCGGCACCAGCCCTGTCGTCGCGGCCGGCTCCCTCCTCACGGCTGATCTCGTCGCCGTACCGGCCGAACAGCGCGCTCAGCCGCTCCAGCAACCGGGCCAGGAACGGCCCAAACTCGAACGCGTCCTGCTTGACCAGCCGATCCCGTTCGATCAGCCGCGTCGGCGTGACCAGCGTCAGCCGCAGTCGATGGTCGCCTCCGCGCCGCGCGAGCACGGCCGCCTCCTCCGCCACCTGCTCGCCGTCGACCGGCAGGCTCGGGGCACGCACGACGCTGTCTCGGGACCGCCGGTAGATCGCCTCCTGCCGCCCGGCCAGCGGATTCACCGCCCAGACCTCGTCCAGTCGGAACTGCCCCTGCCGCCGTGCCCCGAGTCCTTGCCGGCCCATCTCCTCAACTCCCAGCAGCGCGTACGGGAACTGCCCCAGCGCCCGCCCGAACGTCGCCAGCTCGAACTCCAGGTGCTGTCCCGGTGCATAGGTGAGCGGACGGACCACCTCCGGGACGTCGAGCATCGGGGCGCGGAGCACGTACGGCCTGGGGACGTCGCGGCCACGGCGATCCTGCTCGTCCACCGGGGCCAACAGGAAGCAGACCGGGCAGCTCGCCGCTAGCTCCGGCCGGCCGCAACGCGGACCGCGTCCGGCCAGGCAGAACTGCTGGCGCAGCGCCCCGAAGAGTGCTCCGCGTAGCGCGGCGCCGGCAGCCGGCGGGAGCAGCAGCGGCGCCGTCACCTCGGCCCGAAACCGCAACAGATGAACCTGGAACCTCGGCGCCAACGGCGCAGCCTCCTCAGCCATTACCCGCTACTCTTTCGTCGCCAGCCACGGGAACTGGAGCCGGGCGGCGCGCGCCTCGAAGTCCGGGACAGCGAGCACCGCCAGCTCGCGGACCTCCTCTGCCAGTGCGTGCGCGTCATCGGCGCTGATGGGTGTCGTACCGTGCGCGAGGATGCTCGCGTTCCGCGTATCCAGGAAGTGGTTCAGCCGCGTCGGCTTCGCGCCGAAGGGCGACACCAGCGGCCCAATGGCGTGACCCAGACCGGCCAACAGCCTGAAGTCATCTCGCAGCCCGAGCTTGACCGGTTGCCTCGATTCGTTGCCCTGGGCATCGACCACTACAGCTATCGCCTCCAGCCACGTGCGAGCGTTATCTGTCAGTTCCGCCGGTAGCGCAGAAAGTTCGACATTGGAGGTCTCGATGCCGTACGTCGAATCCAGGACGTACTGCGCGATCATCTCGGTCAGGCGATAGAGACGCGCGACCGCGTCGTCGAGCTTGCCCTCGGCCAACCGTCGCTGGGCGTTATTCCAAAGGTCGGCCAGGTGGTCCGCGGTCGTCGTCGTCTTCCGGCCTCCGGATGGCGGTCTACTGTTCGCTGAAGCCATCTGCCCGATTGAGCCCCGCACCTTGTCGGCGACGGCGAACGCGCCAAGATCATGCAGGTCGGCATCAGGCTTGCGATAGCGGTCCTTGAAGCCTGCATGGTCAAACTTGTCCCACGCGTCGTAGGCATCGACCAGAACCATCAGGCTCGCGTGGAGCCGGCGCCCGTGGTCGTCGAGCAGGCCCGGATTGATCTCGCTGAGGAGCGTCCGCGCCGCCGCGAACTGGAGCGCTTCGAACAGCCGCACGGCAGCCTGTAGGTCGAAGTGTGCCCGCACACGCATAGGGCTCCGGCTGAGGATCTCTTCCGTACCAGCCGCCACGGTCCCGGTCGGTCGGTCGCCGGCGGTGTAGCGCCACTCGCCGCTGCCGACGACCGCCGCAGCCAGCGCTGCTCCCACCGACATGGCCTTCGTACCACTGGTGAAGTCGAGCTCGATCTCAGCCGGCTCACAGGTCTCCCGCAGTGTGCGGAATACAACCAGCGCATCCTGAAACACGCGCTCATAGTGGTCCGAGTCCGAGACCCGTGAGATCTGCACCTGCTCACCCCGGTCCAACTCAGCCCGAACCCGCTCGGCGAGGGCCATGCTTCCGTCACTTGCCAGGAGCACAACGCGCTCTGATCGTGCCTTCTGTATTGCGCTCTTTATTGAATCGACGAGACTCGTGACACGGTCCGGCTGCGTCGGATCGGCCGTCCCCACGGTCACGATGAGCGCACTCTTCATCCGATCACCTCAAATGCCCCGTACCCCGCGCTCCGCTTTCCGCCCAGGCCGTCTCGCAGAGCCTCATTCAACCAATCCATGATTTGCCCCCACCCTGACGTCGCCGTGTCGGAATCGCGGCAGGCGACCGCGAACCTGAACACGGACCCTCGCTCCACACACGGGAACAGGATCGGGTTCGGGCTCTGCCAGTCGGCCGGCGGTTCCGACCCGGTGTAGTACGCGCGGTGGTGTGGCGTCATCACATCAACGGCGAGTCGGAAGCCGGGCTCTGGGAATGCATCCAGGAAGACCAGCACCCCCCGTGCATGCGCATCCTCGTCCGAGGCCGGGCCGAACGCGCGGCGGACCACGTCACTGTCGGCCCCGTCGAGCTCCTCGGCAGCGGCTCGAACGCCTCCCTTGACCGTGCTGCCCGGCAGGTAGGGGAACCCGCCGATCCGGTGCAGCGCCAGATTCGTCTCCAGCGGGTGGGCGATCCCCAGCCCGATCACCAGTCGGCGCGTCAACCGGCCGCGCACGATCTGGCGCTGCCAGCCATCGCGACGATAGCTCTCCAGCAGCGCCGCCTGCCGGGCCTGATACTGGTCGAGCAGGACGCCGACTCGGGCGTCCTGCAAGATGCCGATGCAGGCCGCCAGGAACTGCCGGCGCCGGGCATCGTCAACTCCCGCGAAGCCCGGACGCCAGGCATCGACGAAGCGGTTCAGCGCCAGCGACAGATTGCTGCACCGTCCAACCCCGCCGGCCGCCTGAATCGCCTGGACAGTCGCGGATGGCAGCGGGAGCGCGCCGTGCCCGCCCGGCACTCCGCCATGCCCCGCCGGTGGGCCGTTCTGACCCCGTCGAGCCCCGCCGCCACCGGACGGCGCCCCGCGCCCTGCTTGAGGTCCGCGCGGCACGCTCACGATCGACGCTCCTCGTCGATCTCGGACTCCGCGAACCGCTTCAGCCATGTCAGCACGGCCAATGCCTCGGCCTGGGCCAGCCGGTACCGACCGACGTCCATGCGCGTGATCTCCTCCAGCAGGTCACCCGGCAGGCTCAACTGCTTTCCGACCCAATCGCTCAAATGTCGATACGCCACGGCGTGCTCGTTCAGGCTGCCGGCACCCTTCGCCTTGAGGAACGCGAGCGTCTGGCCCAGGCCGTTGACCAGGATCATCGCCGGTAGACCCATCACCTCCCGCCGGTACGCCCTGGCCATCCACTGGTGATGGCCCTTCACGTCGTGCACGCGGCCGAGCGCGAACTTCGCCCGTTCCTGCTCGACGGTCTGGCGACGGGGGATACCTGGCTCGCTCATCGCCCCACTCCGTCGGTCCGTCGGACCCGTACCTTGACGATCCCGCGCCCGACGGTCTCGTCCCCGCCGAGCTGGAGCCGGTCCAGCCCCAGGTCGTCGAGCGTCGCCAACACCTCGGCCGCGCTGCGCGGGAGCCCGGTCCCGCCGTTGCGAGTGCGCGGCGGCGTCGCCAGCGCCAGCGCGTAGAAGAGCGACTCGGGCGGGATCTGCTCCTCGTACCAGAGCCCGCCATCCGCGACGGTGCCGGTTTCGTCGTCGATCCGGATGCGTGCGACAATCTCGGTCGCCGTCCTCACGAAGTCCCGAAAGTCGTCATCTGGCAGTACCACCAACTGGCGCGGCAGCCGCTCCTGCCACGGCGCGTACTCGGCCGAGTCCGGCAACAGCGTCGCAGCCAGGTCGTCTGCGATGGCACGGACTGCCGGACTGTCGCCGGCCGCGTACGAGAACTCCTCCAGTGTGACGGCGCCGTTCGCCGCCACCTCCGCTCCGGGCGCGACCAGGGCGTGACCTCCCTGAACGACCGGCGGCTGCCAGGGGACGATCGCGCCGGCAGCCACGAGGTCGCGCTGATAGCGCGTCAGCGCCAGCGGGCTCGTCGTCCAGGCGAACACGCCGTGCAGCGACCGCACCGGGAACAGCAGCAGGCGGGCATCGGTGAGCGCGAGCGCGCCGGCATGATCGCTGGCATGGTCCGTCTCTGGCCCGAACACCGTGGTCAGCTTGCTCAGGCTGCCTGCCGCGGACGACCAGCCCGGCCGTCCCCGCGCACGCGCACGCAGCGCCCCCTTCAGGCTGCTGCCGGGGATCATCGGGTAGTCGAGGTGCCGCTCCCGTTGAACCGGCAGGTCGATCGCCCCCACCGAGGCTCCGCGTCCCGGATGCATCGGCGTCTCAGCGTAGAAACCGATCACGGCCGCTCGTTCGTACATCGTCACCAAACCCCCAGGTAGCACAGCCCGAAGCCGATCGTCGCGGCCTCGTCGGCGATGGTCCGTCCGTCCAGCGCGTCGAACGCCCGACCGGCGGCTCCCCGCGCGATCTCCTCGAACCAGTAGACGCTGCCGGCCGGCACGGCCGGACGAGTCACGTGTGGGCGCCCGGCGCGCACGTCGAATCCGCCGACCGGGGCGGATCGTCCAACCGCCGCTCCGACCAGTCGTAGCCCCGCGGCGTTGCCAGACGTCGTCATGGTCGCCGGGTCGATCCAGGACGGGAGCCAGCCGCCATCGAACAGGGCCGGCGTCACGAGCACCAGCTTGAACCGGCCGTCTCGGAAGACCCGCTCACGTACGGCCGACCGGTCGAACGTCGGCACCGTTGTCGTCTGATAGCGACTGGCCCGGCCCTCGCCACCGAGCCCGATGAGACCAACCTCTCCAAGATCGTCGAGCCCGTCCACGTCGAGGCAGAGCCCAACGCCATCCGACGGACGGACGAATGCTATCGAGTACAGCCGTCCCTCACGCACCACGCCGCGGGTGC
The DNA here is from genome assembly GCA_020850535.1 of Chloroflexota bacterium. NCBI lineage: Bacteria > Bacillati > Chloroflexota > Chloroflexota bacterium. The sequence continues at coordinate 74,547 of JADZEM010000023.1, read as the reverse complement.
GACCTCCCTCGGCGCCGGCGTCCAGCTCGATGCCGCTCCGCCGCTCCGTCTCGTACAGGTCGCTTGCCGGCGTTGGCTGGCGCCGCTCGCCCAACAGCGTGACGAAGAAGTCACCTTCGGGCAGCCACTGGCCCTCGGCAGACGCGGGCCGCGCGTCGGTGTCCGCCCACGGCACCGCGAGCCCGATGTCGGTGATGAGGCCCGGGACATCGGCTCGTGGCGTCAGTATCCGCCACGAAAGGGTCGAGGTGGCGGCGTCGTCGGTTCGGGCCAGGTCGAGCGGGGCCGGGAAGAATCGCTCGACCTGGCTGTCCGCGCGTCTCCGTCCGAGCAGCGGCCCACGCAGCGTCAAACGCTCCAGATCATCCGGCCGTCCCACCGTTCGCTCGACGAATCCGGGGTCGTTCAGACTCCCTTCGCCCCGCTCGACCGCGTCGAATAGCAGCTTCGTGCGCAACGCGCCGTAGAGCGTGCGCGGGCTCGGCGGGAAGACCGAACGCGCGTGATGGTCGGCGCCGGCCGTGAACGGGCGACCGTCTCGAAAAAGCCAGACGTCCAGCGGCTCGACGAACAGGCGGATCATGTGCCAGCCTCCAGGAAGCGCGCCAGACACAGCAGACGCGCCAGCTCGTCCACCGGCCGGGACGGCGGCGCCAGCGGGGCGGCGCGTTCGGAAGACGCTGGGGGCAGCGTGGCGAGGGCGTCGTAGAGGCCAAGCAGGCGACGCCGGCCGTCCTCTCCCGCGACATGGCGGTTGGCCACCGCCATGATTGCACGTCGGCGGGCGGCCGGGTCCGTCAGCTGATCTAGGACCGGGGCGGCCTCGCGTAGCAGGTAGGGCAGGCGGCTCGACGCCGCGCCCCGCTCTCGCCCCCCAGAATCGGTTGGCCCACTCAGCAGCGCACGAGCAGTCGCGACCAGACTGGTGATTGGTGTGCCACCTCGACTGTGCCTGCTGACGACGACGAGCTCGTCATCCGGGCCGGAGCGTCGGGCGACGCCGACGGCGACGGCATCGCGACCGCCGCCCTTCGACTGGTGCTCAAGTCGGCGCGCTTCGTCCAGCGCCAGGCCGAGCGGCAACAGATGATGCGCGAACAGTAGCCCCGCGCTCACCGTAGCATCCGGCCCCATGCCGCGAAAGACCACCAGATCCGGATCAGCCGCCTGGGGCAGCTCGTGAAGGTCGCCCAGCGCATCACGCGTGAGGAAGGCGCTCGTGTACCGTGCGCGGAGCCCCTCAACAGCGTCGAGCGCACAGTGGGCGGGCAGGAGCGCCAGCACGTCGTCCCCGCCCGCGTACACGACCCGCCCGCCGTGTTCGCGCTCCACAACGTACGGGACGACCCATAGCGCAAAGTCTCGCAGTATCGCACCCAGCGCCGCGTGCGTGGGTGGGCCGAACAGGCGCCGGTCTCCAAGTGCCGAGTCCCAATCGGCATCGCCGGTCACCATCGCCCGAGCGTCAGGATGAAGTGCCTCGCCGAGCGTGACGCGATGCTGGTCGCCGCTGACCCAACGTCCCATCCGGTCTCCGTCGAGCACCAGGATCGCATAGTAGGCCGTCGGCTGGCGGAGCCCCATTCGGCTCGTGACGCCCAGAAACTGACGAAGCGCGATACTGGCGGCGTCGAGCGCGGCCACGGCGGACGCATCACCACCACGCCGGTTGAGCTCGGCGCGTCGGCGCTCGTAGGTCTCGGAGAGCAGCCATTCGCCGTCGAATCGGCAGGCGCGGTCGGCCAGGTCACGTCGCTCGTCGGACACACCGTCGAGTGTCCAGCCTTCGCCCGGCAGCGTGACTCTCCCCACTCGGATCGTGGCGCCAAGCGCAGACCTGCGACTGTGAAGCACGTCGAGCGCGTCGAGAAAACGGCCGAGCGGTACCAGGGCCGCAGCTCCATGCGCGGATAGCCGGCCTCCAGCTCGTCCCACTCCATCGCCTGCTGCTCATCCTCCGGCTGGCCAGGCTGAGGGAAGATCTGGAGGTCGCGCAGCAGCGCCGTGGCCGCGTCGTACGCTTGCAGGAACCGATGCCGCTGCGCCTCGCTCAGGTCGAGCAGCTCGACGATCGCGTACGGCGAGAGCCGTTCGAAGCGCAACGAGAACGCCGCCCGCGTTGGATGATCCGGATTGGCCGTCTCCCGCCCCACCAGGTGACACAGCCACATCCGGCTCAGGCCGGCAGGGGTGAGCCCGCGCCGCTCCAGCGCCGCTCTCATTCCTGGGGCCTCGGTCGGCTCATGCAAGAAGCTGTACTCACCCTCGACGTCGAGCAAGATCACGGCGCAGCCGGCGGTCTGCGCCTGCTGGATCAGTCGCGCCACGGACGTCGATTTGCCGCTGCCCGTCGTCCCGAGGATCGCGGTGTGGCGCGGCAGGACGTCCTTCCGATCCGAGGGGACCGCCACCGTCACCGCGTCGCGACCGACCACTTGTCGGCTGCGCTCGTCCACATACTGTTCCGAGCCTGCAGCCCAATCTCGACGTTCGCCCAGGAGACGTGATGAGCTGTGTGCCGCTGCTCCTTCTCCAGCGCATTGCTCACGTCTCCACGTGCCGCCATCCGGAGGTAAGCGAACAGGGAGAGGCGGTCGTGGTCGTATTGCTCTGGCCGCGTACCAACGTCGAGGAGCAGGTCCGTGGCGATCGACTCCAACATGGCTGGATCGTGACGAGCATACGTGCGGAGTAGCCATTCGACGAGCGGCTGCAGGTAGCTGCTCACCAGATCAGAAGGCGCCGTCGGATCGCGAGCTAGCAGCCGGGCGTGGAGGGATCGTCCCGCATCGTCGCTCACGCCGTGCACTCGCTGCCCTAAGCCAGGCTCCATCGCCCACCCCCACTAGGACAAATGTTCGTATCGTGCCAGAGCGCCGTGTCCTGATGCGAGCATTATGTTAGCGCCAGGAACGGTCGCGCGCGTGAGTTGAGCGGTGAGACGGACGTTGCGCCTCAGTGCGATGCTGTCTCAGAGGGCCCGCTCTTGCCCGCCACGTCCACGTTGTGCGTCTGTCGATGGCCAGAACACGGCAAGTGGCTCGACCGCCGGTAAGCGAACTGGCAACTCGAGCGATGGGAGCGCCGCAGCCGGCAGCGCTCAACGGCGGCGGCCGGCGTATGATGCCCCTGCATCTTCACGCACGAAGGGGATCCCCATGAAGATCAAGGAGATCCGCGCCGCGTTCGTCAACATCTCGCCGACGCTCAAGACCACGCCGCGCGCGCCGAAGCTTCCGAACGAGGGCATCGGCTCGATCATGGCCCGCTACCCCGACATCAAGCGGTCGACCTGGGGCAACCCCTGGCACCGCGTCGCCTGCGTGGTCACGGCGGACGACGGCACGTTCGGCGTGGGCATCACGACGCACGGCGGCCCCGTCAAGGAGATCATCAACAGCCACTTCGCGCCGGCCCTGGTGGGCCAGGACGCCATGGCGACCGAGAAGTGCTGGGACATCATGCGGCGGATCTCGGCGCAGTACGGCACCGCCGGCCTCGCCAGCTACGCCATCAGCGCCGTGGACAACGCCATCTGGGACCTCAAGGGGAAACTGCTCAAGCGGCCCGTCTACGAGCTGCTCGGCGGCCCGCAGAAGGAGAGCATCCCCTGCTACGCCAGCAACACTGACCTGTCGTACGGCGTCGAGCCGGCGATTGAGTGGTTCCTGGAACTCGGGTTCACGGCCGTCAAGCTGTTTCTGACCTGGGGACCGGAGGACGGCATCGAGGGCATCCGCAAGAGCGAGGAGCTTGTCGCAAAGACCCGCGAGCAGGTCGGCCCGGATGTCGAGCTGATGGTGGACGCCTGGCTTTCGCTGAACGTCGAGTACATCGTGCGGTTGATGGACGCGTTGCGCCCCTACCGCGTGAAGTGGCTCGAAGACTATCTGCTGCCAGAGGACACCGACAGCTACATGAAGGTTCGCCAGCGGCTGCCCGGCACGACCCTCGCCTCGGGCGAGCACTGGTACACCATTCATCCGTTCGCGCTGGCGGCCAGCCAGGGCCTCGTGGACATCCTCCAGCCGGATATCTCGTGGGTCGGCGGCATGACGGCGTCGGTCAGGATCTGCCACATCGCCGAGGCGCACGGCCTGACCGTCATCGGGCACGCCGGCATGAACTACCCGTACGGCCAGCACCTGGCCCTGGCGATGCCGGCCATCCCGATGGGCGAGCGGTCGGAGGGGGTCGCGCCTCCAGGCGTGCCGCTCGAAGAGACGATCTCGCTGCCGGGCACCGTCGCGATCAAGAACGGCCGGGTCCGCCCGACCGATGCGCCGGGCTTCGGGCTGGAGATCACGAAGGAGTGGCTCGAAGCGCGCGCCGTCTGAGGCAGGCTGAGAGGTGACCACGTGAGCACCATCCAGCGCATCGTGGCGCCGCTGAACCGTGACTGGCGGTTCGGCGGCGCTTACGTCCCCGGGTCCGAGCAGCCCGCCTTCGACGATGCGGCGTTCGACCGCGTGACGCTGCCCCATGCGAACGTGCGGCTGCCCTGGCACGGGTTCGACGAGAGCGCGTTCCAGTTCGAGTCGATCTACCGTCGCCAGATCACCCTGCCCGAGACACTACGGGGACGACGCGTCTTCGTCCAGTTCGACGGCATCATGACGGCGACGCGAACGTTCCTGAACGGCGAGGCCATCGGCTCATACGATGGCGGCTACCTGCCGTCGCTGTTCGAGTTGACCGAGCACCTTCGCTGGGGGGAGTCGAACACGCTGGCGGCGGTGGTGGACTCCCGCGAGCTGCCTCACATCCCCCCGTTCGGCGGTCGCATCGACTATCTGACGTTCGGCGGCATCTACCGCGAGGCGCGCCTGCTGGTCGTGCCGACCGTGTCCATCAGCAACGCGTTCGTGAAGCCGGTCGCTGTGCTTGATCCTGGGCAACGGCGCGTTGACGTCCAGGTGACCCTCGACGCTGGCAGCGACTTCGCGGCCCGCTCACGCGCGGTGGGCGTCCGGCTGCTCGATCCCGATGGACGCCAGGTCGGTACAGCCTCGGCACCCCTCACTGTCGCTGCGGCGGGACGAGCGGAAGTACGTCTGACAGTTGCTCCCAGCCCAGACGTGCGCCTCTGGGATCTCGACGCGCCCCAGCTCTACACGGCGGCCGTGACGCTCGCAGAAGACGGCCAGCCGATTGACGAGTATCGGACCCGCCTTGGGTTCCGTGAGGCACGCTTCACGCCCGACGGCTTCTTCCTGAACGGACGGCGGATCAAGCTGCGGGGCCTCAATCGTCACCAGACCTATCCGTACGTCGGCGGCGCGATGCCGGCCCGGGTGCAGCGCCGGGACGCCGTCATCCTCAAGCGCGAGCTGAAGCTGAACATCGTCAGGACGTCCCACTATCCACAGTCGACGGCCTTCCTGGACGCCTGCGACGAGCTTGGGCTGCTGGTGCTCGAGGAGATCCCTGGCTGGCAGCACATCGGCGACGACGAATGGCAGCAGTTGGCCTGCCGCGATGTGCGCGAGATGATCGAGCGGGACTGGAATCACCCGAGCATCGTGCTGTGGGGCGTCCGCATCAACGAGTCGCCAGACAACCACGCCTTCTACGAGCAGACCAACCGCATCGCACACCAGCTGGACGACTCGCGCCAGACCGGCGGCGTCCGCAACCGGTACGGCTCCGAGCGACTCGAAGACGTGTTCACCTTCAACGAGTTCCTCGACCCGTCCAGCGACATCCGCCCGCCGAACCATCCGCACTACCTCGTGACTGAGTTTGGCGGCCACATGTACCCGACCAAGCCGTGGGACGGCGTGGAGCGGGTCCAGCAGCACGTGCTCTGGCACGCCAGGATGCACGCCCAGCTCGCGAGCCACGACGGTTACGCCGGCGGCATCGGCTGGTGCGCCTTCGACTACAACACCCACGCCGATTTCGGCTCGGGCGACCGTGTCTGCTACCACGGCGTCTCGGACATCTTCCGAATAGGGAAGCCGGCCGCCGCGCTCTACCGCTCCCAGTGCGACCCTGCCGAGGAGATCGTCCTCGAGCCGACCTTCCCCTGGGCCATGGGTGATTGCGCGGCCGGCGGCCCCGGGCTGGGCATGATCCTCTCGAACGTCGAGCGGCTGAAGCTGTACGTGGGCGACCGGCTGGTGGACGAGGTGCTGCCCGACCGTGGCGACCTCGGATATCTGCCGCACGCGCCCTTCTTCACCCAGGCGTTGCAGGCCTCGTGGGGTCAGAGGCTGCAGGATCTGCGGATCGAGGGGTACATCGGCGAGCGGCTCGTGGCGACCCGGCGGTTCGCCGCGCGAGCCACCGACGCCCACCTGCTGGTGGAGCCGGACGACCGTGTGCTGCATGCCGATGGCAGCGATGCTACGCGGGTGGTGTTTCGCGTGGTCGATGCCGATGGTAACCGCCGGCCGTTCTCGACCGTCGCCGTGGTGCTGGAGGTGGACGGCCCCGGCGAGTCGATCGGGGACCGGCTGCTGAGCCTGTCCGGTGGCGTCGGCGCCGTCTGGATCAGGTCAACCGAACAGGCCGGCACGATCGCCGTGACTGCCACGACCGAGCATCTCGGCTCGCAGTCCGTCACCATCCGCACGACGCCCGTCGAACCCGAACCGTACTGATCCCGATTCCTTCGGGCAGCTCCTCACGAGTCCAGCCGCCTGACGATCTCGCGGGCCACGTCGTCTGGCTCGCGGCCCGAGGTGTCGATGGCGAGGTGCGGCTCGAACGGCATCGTGGCGTGGAGGTTGTGCTGCTCCAGGAAGCTGACGGCGAAGGCCGGATCGGTGATCTTGTTGAGCGCGGCCCGCGAGGCAGACTGGACCCGGCGCAGCCACTCCTCGCGCTCGCAGGTGAGCTGCACGAACAGCGGCCTCCCGCCGTGCTCCAGCACCGGCCCGAGCATCCAGCGCATCGCCTCGTTCTGGACCTCGGTGCCACGGTAGACGCCCGTCGCCACCAGGCTGACACCGTTGCGCGCCGCCGCTTCGAAGCCTGCGCCGCGGATCACCCGGATGTAGTCGAAGTACTCGGGCGTCTCACGCGCGAACAGCGAGGCGGCCAGGTCGACCATCAGGTGGTTGTGAAAGAGTCGATACCCGGTCAACTCCACCAGTGCGCGGCCGACCGTGAGCTTGCCCACGCCCGGCGGACCGTAGATGTAGACCAGGTGCATGCGTGGCGTCCCCGATCTCCGACCTTATCTTCGTGATCGATACGGGTCGATGGCGTCTCGGAGGCCGTCGCCGACGAGGTTGAGCGAGAACACCATCAGCACGATCGACATGCCAGGAAAGAACGCATACCACGGGGCTTGAAAGAGGAAGTCCCGCGCCGTCGAGAGCATCGTGCCCCACTCGGGCGTCGGCGGCTGCGCTCCCAGGCCCAGGAAGCTGAGCGACGCCTCGTAGAGGACGGCGTAGGCGAACCCGAGCGAGATGAGCACCATCAGCGGCCCGATCAGGTTCGGCAGCAGCGTGCGGAGGATCAGGTGCGTCGTGGACGCTCCGACGACGTGCGCCGCCAGCACGTACTCGCGCTCCTTCTCCGGCACGATGGCCGACCGCGACACGCGTGCGAAGTTCGGGAGCGACGCGACGGCGATGGCGATAGTCACCGCCTGAACGCCTGCCCCTATGATCGCCACAATCGCGATGCCGAGCAGGATGACCGGAAAGGCGAACAGGATGTCGACCAGCCGCCCGACCAGCGCATCGTACAGGCCGCCGAAGTAGCCGGCCGTCAGGCCAAGCCCGCATCCGATCACGGCGGCCAGCACCACCGCCATCGTGCTGGCCAGCATCGTGACCCGCCCACCCCAGAGGATGCGGCTCAGGATGTCCCGCCCGAACTCGTCCGTGCCGAACGGGTGCGCGCCCGACGGCGGCCGGAGCCGCTGGGCCAGGTTCTGGAGATCCGGATTCGCCGGTGATACCAGCGGCGCCAGGATAGCAGCGAGCAGGAGCAGCAGCACGATGGCACAGCCGATGGTCAGCGGCCAGCGCTTGCGGAGCGTGCGCAGGAGATTCCGCCTCGGCCGGGCGCGCTGCGCGAACTGCACGCCGGCCGGTGGGGCGGCGGTTGCCTGAGTGGTCGTCGTCTCAGCCACCGGACCGCCCCAATCGGACGCGCGGGTCCAGCACCGGGTAGAGCAGGTCCACCAGCAGGTTGATCAGGACGAACGTCGCGGCGATCAGGAAGATGATCCCCGTCGCCACCTGATAGTCGCGGTTCGAGACGGCCTTCAGCACCAGCTGGCCCATCCCCGGCAGCGCGAAGACCGACTCGGTGATGACGGTGCCGCCGAGCAGGTAGCCCATCTGCACGCCGAGCACCGTCGTGAAGGGGATCAGGGCGTTCCGCACAGCATGTCGAATCAGCACCAGCCGCTCGCTGACGCCCTTCGCCCGCGCCGTGCGGACGTAGTCAGCATGGAGCACGTCGAGCAGGCTGGCGCGGAGGTAGCGCATCAACTGCGTGGATGCGAACGTCCCCAGCGCGATGGCCGGCAGGATCATGCTCTGGAGGTTCGGCCAGAGGCCCGCCGAGAGCGGCTTGAACCCGCCGGCCGGCAACCATTGGAGCTGCACGGCGAAGACGTAGATCAGCATGATGCCGAGCCAGAACCCCGGCACCGCCAGCCCGACGAAGCTGACGGCGGCAGCACTCACGTCGATCCACGAGCCGGCCTTGACCGCCGAGAGGATGGCCGTCGGCACCGAGATCAGGATCGCCACCAGCAGCGCCAGAATCGCCAGCTCAGCCGTGACCGGGAGCGCCCCGAGCACCAGCTGAGCGACGGTCTGCTTGCTGAAATAGGAGTCGCCCAGGTTGCCCTGGACCATGTTGCCAGCCCAGACCCCGTACCGGACGATGAACGGCTGATCCAGCCCCCAACGGCGGCGGAGGGCCTCCACCGCGTCGGGGGATGCATCGTTGCCGGCCATGATCTGCGCGGGATCGCCGGGGATCAGGTAGGTCACCCCGAAGACCAGCAGCGACACGCCGATCAGGGTCGGCACGGCGCTGAGTATGCGAAGCAGCAGGTATCGGCTCACTCTCGGCTCACCGCTTCAGCGTCACTCCGGCGAAATCCTGCTGGAACGCCGGGTGCGGAATGAAGCCGCCGACTCCCGGTGTGGAAGCGTGAACCGTCGCGCGATGGGCGAAGACTGGCCCGGGCAGGTACTGGTTCCAAAGCTGCTGGACCTGGCTGTAGATGCCCTTGCGGGTGTTGAGGTCGTTCGAGGTGGCCCCGGCCCGCAGGTTATCGACGTAGCCCGGGATCGTCTGGTCGGTGAGGCCGGTGGCGTTGAATGCAGTCGGCGGGAACAGGTTGCCAGCGCCGTAGGTCAGCGACGGATCGGCAGTGCCACGCGGCGGGTAGTCCACCGCCATGTCGAACTCGCGGCTCTGGTTGATCCGCGAGGCCCACTGCGCGATCTCGACCTCTTCGATGCGCGGCTGCGTCCCGAGCGAGGCGAAGGTCGCCTGGATCAGCGTCGAGATCTGCTTGAACTCCGGATACCCATTCGGCACCAGCATGGTGAAGTCGAAGCCCTTGCCGCCAGCGTAGCCCGCCTTCTCCAGCAACTGCGCCACGGTGTCGGGGTTGTAGCCGTAGGTGCCCTCGATGGCCGGATCGTAGGCCCAGTGCGCCGGCGTGAACGGGCTCATGCTGACTCGGCCCAGGCCAGACAGGAACCCGTCGATGAAACCCTGCCGGTCGAGCGCCCAGCCAATGGCCTGCCGTGCGTAAACGTTGTCGAATGGCGGCTTCCGCATGTTCAGATACGCCACGAACATCTGGTCGGCCGGCGGGACGACGGTGACGACTACCCGACTGTCGGCCTGCATGCGCGGCGCTTCCTGCAGACTGAAGTCGTAGACCAGGTCTACGTTGCCGGCCAGCAGCTGCGAAAGGCGTGTCTGAAGCTCGGTCACCGGCTTGAAGACGATGCCATCCAGCGTCGGGAACCGCGACTGGTCCCAGTAGCTGTCGTTGCGGGCCAGCGTGATGCGGTCGTTCGGCACCCAGTCTACGAACTTGAACGGTCCCGAGCCGACCGGGTTCGTCTTCGCAAGGTCGGTGCCCATGCTGCGCGGCGCGATGTCCACGTAGGTCAGCGCCGGGATCAGCAAGTTGTGGAACCCGCCGGTGTTGATCTTCAGCGTGGTCGCGTCCACGACGGTGACACCCGTGACACCGGCCTGGACAAGGTTGCCGCGCAGCCACGACCCGAGCGTTGGGTCGATGATGCTCTCGATCGTGAACTTGACGTCGTCGGCAGTGAGCGGATCGCCGCTATGGAACGTGACGCCGGGCGGCAGCGTGATCTGGAGCGCCGTGTTGCCGTCTACCCACTCGAAGGTGCGACCGAGTTTGGCCTTGAACTCGTACGTCTGCGGATCCTGGTAGACCAGCTGGTCGTAGATGTTCTCTTTGATCACCTTCCAGACGTTCAGGGTGCCGAGCCACGGGTGGAGCGTGTTCAGATCGACCGACTGGCTCACCTGGAGGACGTTGGCGGCCTGGGCCGCCCGCAACGCTGGCGCCTGCTGCCCGGTCAGCGCGCTCGCGTGCGCGGCATGCTCCCCGACCACGGCAGGCAATGCGACCGCACCAGCGAGCGCGAGCGCTGCACGTCCCAGGAAACCTCGGCGAGTCACGGCCCCGCGCCGCGACGACTGCTGAGTACCCATTCCGACCTCCTCCGAAGGGGGTCCGCTGCCGCCGGCAGAGTGGCGGCCTCGGGCGTGCCGGCAGTATACGAGCGCTCCTCTCGCACTTCAACTCCTGGGGTCCTGGCGGCTCGACAAATCTTCCGCCGCGCCGCTTGTGCCGCGCGCCGATGTTCCCGTAGAGTTCGGCACTGCCCGGCCAGCCAGTCCGGGCCGCTCAGATTCCCCGGGAGTACTCATGGAGCTACGGGCGTACGGCGCGGTCCTCAAGCGGCATGCGCGCCTGATCGGCCTGATCACGCTCGCCACGCTGCTGGTGTCGATTGTGCTGGCCTTTCGCGGGCCAACCGCGTACACCGCCACGATGCGGCTGGCCGTGAGCGTCGTGCCTGACCCACGCGTCGGCGACTTCTTCAAGTTCGACTCGTACTACTCGGTGCTGACATCCGAGTACCTGGCCGACGACCTCAGCGAGCTGCTGCGAAGCGAGGCGTTCGCGGCCGACGTGAGCGCCGAGATGGGTCAGAAGATCGAGCCTGACGCCATCGTCAACCTGACCCGGACCAAGAAGACGCACCGCCTGCTGGACATCCAGCTTGCAGCCAACGACCCGCAGATGGCGCTGGAGATCGCGCAGGCGTTCGAGAAGGTGGTCGACACCAAGCTCGTCAACTACCTGGCGTTCATGCAGGCGAACAACGGCTATGTCCGCATCATCAACCGTCCGAAGGTGGCCAGGACGAACTCGCTGCCGCTGACGGCCGCCGAGATCGGGCTGCGAACGATGGCCGGGCTGGTCGGTGCGGTCGGCCTCGCGTTCCTGCTCGAGTACGTCGACGACCGCCTGCGCGACCGACGTCAGGTTGAGACGTTCCTGGGAACGAAGGTGCTCGCGGAGATTCCGTCGACTGGTTGAGCACCAATTGGGCACAGATTGCGCACACTCTGGCACCGGCGGCGTCACGTCTTCGGCGGCGTGACTCGTTCTCCACTATCATGTCGCGGTGCCAACCGTCGTCAACGGTCAACCCCGCGCGGAGGTGCTGAGGACCGTGGTCATGTCGGCGCGCCTTGGACGGCGCTCGTTTCTGCTCGCCAGCTCGGGCGGCGCGGCCGCCCTGCTGCTGCCGTCCTGGCTCGATTCGGCTCGGTCGGCGCACGCCCAAACCACCGAGAAGTCGATCCTTGCCCGCGTCCTGATCCGACGGGCCGACAGCAGCGTGGACGCCGCGACGCTCGTCATCACGGGCGACGGCGAGTTCGCCGCCACCGATGGCAAGGGTGAGCGGGTCGCCAGGTGGTCGGCCCGCAAGCAGGTGACGGTCGGGCGCGAGGGCGACGCCTTCTGGGTGCAGGAGGGCGAGAACAAGATCGCCAATCTGACCGGGCCGCTCAAGTTCAACGGCACCGGCGACGGCGCACCGCTTCGCAATCAGGCGACCAGCGGTCCCGAGCCGACTGCCTTCCGTGGGACGCTCGAAGTGACGGCGTCCCCGGGCGGCGTGGCCCTGCTGAACGTGCTCGGCATCGAAGAGTACCTGTACGGCGTGGTCACCAAGGAGCTGCCAGCCTTCTTCGGGCAGGAGCCGCTCAAGGCCCAGGCGGTCGCCGCCCGGACCTACACCCTGGCCCGCCGGCTGACCGGCGCGCACAAGGCCCAGAACGCCGACATCTGCGACACCCAGCACTGCCAGGCGTTCGGCGCGCTCCAGGGCGAGCATCCGCTCGGGCGCCAGGCAGTGGACGCTACGCGCGGCGTCGTGATGTACGTCGGCGGCGCGTACTTCCAGCCGTTCTACTCGTCGGCCTGCGGCGGCCACACCGAGGCCGCGGCGTCGATCTTCGGCGGGGGCGGCCCGCAGGATGCTGACGCGGTAGAAGACGGCGAACTGCCGGCCGGCGTCAAGCTGGCCTCGGACGACGGTGCGCTCAAGTTCTTCAAGAACGGCTGGGACAGCAACTGTTCCGGCTCCAACCGGTACCGCTGGTCGTACACCTGGGACGCCGACCAGTTGAAGTCAATCGTTAACGGCGGGATCGCACGCTTCCAGGGCACGGCCACCGTGGCCGGCGAGGGCGATGCCCGGGTCGAGCAGTTGGAGAACGTCAGCGTGCCGGAGCGCGGCGCTTCGGGCCGCGCCCTGAGCGTCCGATTCGAAGCACCCGGCGTCAGCTGGACCGTCAAGCGGGATTGGGGCATCCGCAACTTCCTGCGGACGCCAGAGGGCGATCTGCTGCCCAGCTCGGCGGTCGGCTTCGAGATCGAACGCGGCCCCGACAAGAAGCTGACGAAGCTCACAGCGTTCGGCGCGGGCTGGGGCCACGGGGCCGGCATGTGCCAGTGGGGCACCAAGGGGCTGGCGGCGCGCGGCGTGCCATTCGACGGCATCCTGGGCCACTATTACCCATCGGCTGAGCTGGGCCAGATCAAGGGCTGAACGAGCGGGCTTCGTCGGGGCTTTCAAACCCCGACCGCCCTCACTTCTCCCGCGTCAGCTCTTCCAGCGTGCGGTTCGCCGTCTCCCCGGCGAAGATGCTGACGCTCAAGACCGCCAGGAACAGCGCCACCGAGAACGGCAGGATGGCCCAGGTGTGGCCGCCCGTCAGTGTCAGCAGCTGCCCGATGATCAGCGGCGCGGACGTCGAGCCGATGCGCGAGACCCCGGCCGCCCAGCCGGCTGCCGCGCCCCGTAGCTGCGTCGGGTACTGCTCCGAGGCCCACGCCAGCGCCACGGGCCACGCCGCCAGCGCGCCCGCGGAGAGGGCGGCCCCGCCGAGCACAACCACCAGCGGCGTCATCCCGAGCGCGACGCCCAGCGCACCGAACGCGGCCAGCGCCAGCGAGACGATCATCAGCGGGCGGCGTCCGGAGCGGTCGATCGCCCAGACCGACACGAAGCCGGCCGGGATCATCGCGTAGCCGACGTAGGCGCTCAGTTGCAGCGGGTTCGGTGCGCCCATCCCTTCGAGCACGACCGGCAGCATGTAGACCGGCCCGGAGAAGACGGCGTTCATCGCCATCCAGGTCGTCCACAGGGCGAACGTCCGCCGCCGGAACCGCGGCCCCCAGATGATGGCAAGCTGGCCGATCACCGAGAGACGGGTCGCCGAGGCGTGCGGCGCGACGACCGGCACCAGGATGCCGTGACGCTCCGCCAGCCGCTTCGCCAGCGCGTGCGCCTTCTCAGGATGACCGCTGGCCATCAGGAAGCGCGGCGACTCCGGCACGACGAACCAGCAGATCAGGGCCAGGATGATCGGCAGGCCGCCGACGGCCAGGATGCCGCGCCAGCCGAGCGACGCCTCGAACCAGCCGCCGAGCGTGGCGGCAATCGACCAGCCGGCCACCCAGAAGACCTGCGTCCAGGCCATCATGCGGCCACGATAGGCCGGCGGCGCCAGCTCGCTCAGGAGCGCGCTGGCGGCGGGCGCCACGCCGCCCACGCCCACGCCAGCGACCAGCAGCAGACAGCCGAACGCCAGCGCGCTCGGCGCGAGTGACGCCAGCCCGACGCCCAGGCCCGCCAGACAGCCGGTCAGCACGAAGGTGAGGCGACGCCCGATGCGGTCCGCCAGCGATCCCATCGTGATCGAGCCGATCAACTGGCCGATGCCTGCCATCGGCAGCACGAAGCCCACGTCGGCTGGCGACAGGCCAAGCTCGGCGCGCATGCCGGGCAGCGCGAAGCTCACCACGCTCAGATCGAGGCCGTTCCCCATGAACGCCAGCCCCGCCAGCAGGGTGATCCAGGCGTGAAACGGCCGAAAGGTCGTGCTGTCGGCGATGCGGCCGGTTCCCGTGGCCGTCATCGGCGGTGGAGCAGTGCTGCTCCGGGCCTGCTGCATGTCACTGCTCCAGGAGGATTCTCGGTCAGGGCACGGCCTCGAACGCCAGCAGCTCCTCGACGGCCCGAAGGTAGTCGTCGACGATCGCGCTTGACGACCCGAGGTACCCGTCCCGTTGGAGAACAGCTGCGAGGTCGCGCCCGATCCACCGATAGTGCCACGCTTCGTAGGCGTAGCCTGAACGTGCCTCGCCGTCGCGCGGGTAGGGCAGCACGAACCCGTACTCCCAGGCGTGCTGTTCGAGCCACAGGCCGGCCTGCGTCTCGGCAAAGCGCGGGTTGAGCGCGTAGTTGTTCTCCCAGCTTGAGAAGTCGACCGCCGTTCCAAGCTGGTGCTGCGAGTGGCCGGGCGGCGCAACGAAGCGCGCAGAACGGCTCTCGGCCTCGGCGCGGTCGATGGGTGTACCCTCCGGGGTCCGCTCGCGGGCGACCGCCCGCCAGACCGCCGACTCAAACGCCAGGGCCTGCTCGTCGGGCGAGCGGTAGGCGGAGATCGCCGCCAGCTCGACGTTGTCGCGGCCGGCCGCCTCGACCATCGCGACCAGGTCGGGTTTGATCAGCGCGCGAACCAGTCGCCCGCCGTAGTACGTCAGGTCCGGCGGCTCGTAGCCGTCCGGCAGGCCGCGCTGCCGGGTGACTGGCAGGAGGAGCAGCCGCGCCTCGTTCGCCGGCAGCCCGAACACGCTGGTGACCTGCCCGGACGCGTCGCGGATGACGGCGTTCCGCTCGACCTGCAATCTGAGGGCAAGCTGGGACAACGGTGGGACGCTCCCCGCGCCCGGATTCGGCGCGAGTGGCGCGGCCACCAGATCGTTGCGATGAGTCTGAAGCGGAAGCGGCAGCAGTATCGAGATTGCAAGAACGAGGGCGAGAAGGCTCGCCACCATATCAGAAGGCCTCCAACCGATCGGACGCCCGGCCAGCATGCGCGCGCAAGAAATGAGGGGGAAGGGGATTCGTTCGCACAGCACCCGACACAAAGGGTATGCAGTGTGCGTGCGGCAACGATACGATAGTACGCAGTGGCCGAGAGAAGCGCATCGTCAGTGTAGCGGGAGCAGGAACGTGCGGGTGAGTCGGCGGACAGCACTTCGGGCAGTTGGCGTGGCGGCGGGGGCGCTCACGCTGGGTGGGATCGCCGTCCCGGCCAGCGCAGCCGACGAGCTGCCCTGGACGCCCATTGGCTTCTCGCAGGGTGGGCAGCCGCTGGTGATGCGGCACTACGGCGACGCGCAGAAGCGCGTGCTGATCCTCGGGGGCCAGCACGGCGCCCCCGAGGCGAACACCATCGAGCTGGTCAACCGGTTGACGGCCCACTTCATCGCCCATCCTGAGGCCGTGCCGAAGACCATCGGGCTCGACATCCTGGCCGTCACCAACCCGGATGGCGCGACGGCCGGCATGCGCCAGTACTTGAGCGGCGTCGATCCGAACCGGAACTGGGGCGGCGGGGACTGGGCCAGCGACGCCTATGACTCGAACGGCGCGTTCAAGCGCGGTCTTGGCGGGTCGGAGCCGTTCTCCGAGCAGGAGACCCGCGCCCTCGGCGATTTCATGTTGGCGAAGCGGCCGGTGCTGACCGTGAACTACCACAGCGCCGGCGGTTTCATGTTCGGCTCGCGGGACGGCCCGAACGCGCCGATCACCGAGGCGTACGTGGCGGCCAGCGGCTACTACTCGCCGACGCCCGGCAGCGGGAGCAGCCCGCTCCCCTACCGTGCGACCGGCAGCCTGAACGTCTGGGCGCGCACGGTGGGCTTGAGCACGCTGTTCATCGAGCTGGCGACGCCGACGGCCATCGAGTTCGACCGGAACCTCGCCGGGCTGCTGGCGGTGCTGCCGCTGCTGGCGTAGCGCAGGCGGCGGCAGGCCGCTCCCCGTCTACAGGTGCGGGCGGACCTTCTCCGCGAACGCGTCCACCTGGGCCGTGAAGTCCGCGAAGTCGCGCCCGACGAACTCCAGCGACAGGTGCTCGATACCGATCTCGCGCAGCTCGGCGATCTGATCGACCAGCTCGGACGGCGTCCCGGCCAGCACGTGTCCAGCATGGGCCGGCTTCGGATACGGCTGGTCGTCCAGCACCACGCGCGCGTCGATGCGGAGGGTCAGCGTTGGCGGCGTGGCCCGCCCGAAGCGCTCGCACAGCTTCAGGATGTCGGCCTTGCCCTCGCGGAGCTGCGCCGGGGTACGGTTGATCGGGTGCCAGGCGTCGCCGTGCTCGACCGTTCGCCTGAGCGCCGCCCGGCTGCTCCCCCCGACCCAGATCGGCGGGCCGCCGGCCTGGGCCGGCCTCGGCCGGAACTCCACGTCCGAAAACCGGGTGTAGCGGCCGTCAAACTTCGCGGCCGGGTTTGCCCACAGCTCGCGCATGATCGCGATGTACTCGTCGGTCATCGGGCCGCGCTCGTCGAACGGCAGCCCCAGGATGCGCGACTCCTCGGCGTTCCAGCCTGCGCCGACGCCCAGGACGATCCGACCGTTGCTGAGGTCGTCCAGCGAGGCCACCATCTTGGCGGTCAGGACGCCGTGGCGGTACGGCAGCACCAGCACGCTGACGCCGATCTGGATGCGCTCCGTGATGGCAGCGGCGTACCCCATCACGACCAGTGGATCGTAGAGCAATCCAAACTGCGCCGCGTTGGCGACGGGCGAGATGACATGATCGATGGTCCAGAGCGAGTCGTAGCCGAGCCGCTCGGCCTGCAGGATGCTCTGGCGAATCGTGTCGCGGCTCGCCATGCGACGGACGCTCGGGATCCAGACACCGACCTTCATGCGACTCCCCCCTCTGGAGCGTGGGCAGACCGTTGCCCAGTACCCAGCACGATAGCCGATCGCCTGCGAGGAGTGCGGACGGCGTGCCAGCGCGCATGGCGGGAGATCAGTGCGTCAAACAGCGGCCATCGACAGGCGCGACGCTCCCTGGTGGGAACGTCGCGCCTCAGAGCCTCGCCAGGGTTGCCCTGCGCCACGATGGCGCTTCCGAGGATCTAGACCTGCAGCAGGCGGTCGAAGAACGAGCGGTAGCGCCGCAGGGCCTGCCGCAGATCCTCGGTCGAGATGTCGTCGCCGCGACTCCACTGCTCTTCGAGCTTCGCGCGCTCTTCGGCGAACACGTGCGCAAGCCGCTGCATCATCTCGGCGACCATCGAGTCCGCCTGCTCCACCGCGTGGCGCGGCTCGTCCACGAAGCCGGTCTGCACCTCGGTCCAACGGCTGCGGAATCCCTCCGCCTCGCCGGTCGGGAAGAGCGGCTCCGCCCCGTCGGTGTCGGCGCCATCCGTAGCGGCCGGGTTGGCGAGCGTTGACGACCGCGTCGGCATCGACTGGCTTCGGGTGCTCGCCGTCCCGGATGCGCCGTCCGTCGCCGCGTCGTGGCGAGGCTCGCGCATGCCCGGCTGCATTCCCAGATCGGAGCGGTCGTCGTCCAGGTCGGGGCGGTCTGCCGGCACGGTCTGCTGGGGGCGAGGCCGCATGCCGCCGGCGAGATCGGCAGTGGAAAGCTCGGTCACGATCGTACCTCCATGTGCGTGTCACGACGGCGGGCGTCAGCCCGGACATCGTGCTCGTCGGCTGAGATATCGAGCAGATCTTCGAACAGCGCACGGAAGTGCACGAAGGCCCGACGCAGGTCCTCAGTGTCGGCGTCGCCGCGAGCGCTCCGCAGCGCCAGGGCGTGACCCGCGCGGTAGTGCTCCACGACATGTGGATGATTCACCGAGACGTCGGCGGCCCGCTGCTCGAAGTCGCCCACGGGATAGCCGCGCGTCGCCATCACCTGCCCGACCAGCTCGTCGGCCTCGTTGGTCGCGCCGCTCGGGTCGTCCACGAACTGGGCCTGCACCGAGCGCCAGCGGTTCTCGAACTGCTCGCGCTCCCGCGGGGACAGTGCCCGAATCTGGAGATGCTCGACACGCTCGGCGCGCTGTGCAAGCTCCCGCTCGGCGGCACGCTGATCGTGCGACTCGGCGACCGTTCGCCGGTACTCGGGACCAAACTGCTCTTGCAAGTGTTCGGTCCGTCTCTTCTGCATGAAGAGCCATGCAGCAACCGCGACGGCGGCCACCAGTGCCACGAGCAGCACGATGACCAGAGGATTGTCCATGAGGTGCCTCCAGAGGCATGGCGCGACGTACGCGCACCGGAACACGCGGTCTGTGCGACGTGAATAAGGTGGGAGCGGCGCCTCTCCCACCGCATCTGCCGTACGTCGAACGCATTCCCCATGCCACCGTTGGGCCCAGGCGTCGATCAGGAGGGCGGCGCCGTCCAGGTGGTGGTCAGGCGTGGTGTCTCCTGCAGCGTCCGCATGACCACACAGTACTGCTCGGTCTTCTCCTCGAGCGCGGCCAGCTGTTCGGGCGTGGCGTCGGGCGCATCGACCTCGAAGCGGGTGCGGATCTCGGAGAAGCCAATCGGCACATCCCGCGCGATGCCCAGTGTGCCGCGCAGATCGAGATCGCCCTCGACGATCACCTCAATCCGGCGCGTCGGCACGCCCATCGCCGTCGCCACCATCTGGCAGGTGATCTGAGCGCAGGCCGCCAGGGCGCCCAGGAGCAAGTCACCCGAGCAGGCGCCCGTCCCTGCGCCGCCGACGCCAGCGTGGGCCTGGGCATCGTAGATCGCCCGGCCGATATCGACCGAGCACGAGATCGGCGCGTCCGTCTGGCTGCCGCGCGCGGTCAGCGTGATCTGCGACGTGGTCGGGTCTGCCCGATACTGCTCTTTGAGCGGTCGTTGAAGCGCTCGCACGTCCATGGTCACCGTCTCCCCACGAGGGGCCGCGCGGCGGCTGGCCGAGGCGCGGCGTTGCCGTCACCATACCCCGCCCGAACGGCGGCCGGCCCGGTTCGCGCGCACGCTGCCTGGGCTGGCCTGCCCCGTGCGACAATGCACTCGGAGGCAGGCGCGCCGCCTGGGGCGGACGGGCCGTGCCGGCGGAGCTTTGCCATGGAAAGCTCGTTCACCGTCGCGCGGATTCGTGGGATACCGATTGGCGTTCACTACACCTGGGGCATCGCCGTCGTCCTGATGACGTGGTCGCTGGCCGCCGGGTACTTCCCGATGACCTACCCTGGCTGGTCCCGAGAGGCCTACTGGCTGGTCGGCGCGGCGTCAGCAGTGCTGCTGTTCATCTCGGTGCTGCTCCACGAGCTGTGCCACTCCGTAGTGGCGCAGGCACGTGGGCTGGTGGTGAGCAGCATCACCCTGTTCATCTTCGGCGGCGTGTCCAACATCGCCAGCGAGTCTGACGATCCCCAGGACGAGTTCCTGGTGGCGGTGGTCGGACCGGTGTCGAGCCTGGCGATCTCTGGCGTTTGCTGGCTGGCGCTCCAGGCGCTCCCAAGCGCCACGTCGCCGCTCGGGGCGCTGGTCTCCTACCTTGCCACCGTCAACCTGATGCTGGCGATCTTCAACATCCTGCCCGGCTTCCCGCTCGACGGCGGCCGGGTGCTCCGCGCGATCCTCTGGGGCGCGACCCGGAGCGTGGTCCGTGGCACGACCATCGCCACGGTAGTCGGCCAGATCCTCGCGTTCGGGTTCATCGGATACGGGCTGCTGCTGATCTTCGAGGGCTCGGCCCTGAGCGGCCTCTGGATCGGGTTCATCGGCTGGTTCCTCAACAGCGCCGCCGAGGCGACCCGCCGCCACGTTCAGATGGAGGAGGGCTTCCGAGGCATCACGGTCGCTCGAGTGATGGCTCCTGATCCGCCGTTCATCGCGCCGGCGCTGTCGGTCCGCGAGCTGGTGGACGAGTACATCCTGCGACGCGGTCTGCGAGCGCTGCCGGTGGCCCAGGACGGACAGATCGTCGGCCTCGTCACGCTCACCGACATCAAGAAGCTTGACGAGGCCGAGTGGGGTCGCAACTCGGTTGGCGCAATCATGACGCGAGCGCCGATTGAGGCTGTTGGTCCTGGTGAGCCGGTCACCAAGGCGCTGGAGCGCATCGTACAGCGCGATATCAACCAGTTGCTGGTGGTGGATCGGGACGGCACGCTGCTCGGGATCTTGAGTCGAAGCGACGTGATGCGGTTCTTGCAGATCCGGAGCGAGCTGCGGATGAGGCAGGGGTAGCAGCCAGGAGTCAGGCGTCAGGAGTCGGGCAACGCTGGCCGTCAGGCCGGCGAGGCGTCGGTGCTGACCGTGTGACGACGCCCGGCCCCGCCCGCCTGTGTGCGCCCGATAGCCGCCCGGGCGGCGCCGACCACGGTCGCCGCGCCACCGGCCGCCAGCAGCCCGAGCAGCGGCTCAATCGGGTAGCGGTAGCGCGGCAGCGGCGCGACCATCGCGACGGCAGCCGCCAACAGCCCGACCACCACCAGCGCGAGGAACAGCGCCACGCCGACCCGCCGCTCGCGCGCCCCGACCCCGAGCGCCAAGCCCAATGCACCGACCGCCGCCAGCAGGGGAATCAGTGGACCGTATCGCGATGACTGGAAGACGGAGATCAGCACCTCGGCCTCGCCGTACTGGCGTTCCTGGAGCGGCGACGGCGGTCCGAGCAGGTGGCGGATATCCTTGAACGATTCCCACTCCTCGCGGCTGCCACTGTCCTTGCGGGTCTGCCAGTGGTCGCGGTAGCGCTCAGGAGATCCCTGGGCCAGTTGTGCGAACCAACGCACGGTCCCGAGCAGATAGTAGTCGGGCTGCCGCAGGATCGCCTCCAGCGCGAGATCGCGCATCAGCCTATTGGCCTCGGCGTCGTTCAGGCCGAGGTCGCGCTTGATGCGGTCGCGGACTGGCGAGACGAAGCCGCCGCGACCACCGCGCATGATCTCGCGCGCCCGCTGCCGGGCCGGGTCCGGATCGGACGGATTCTCGAAGGCGAACCCCTTGTCGTGGCGCATGGCCCGCCCGACCAGCGTCTGGCCGGCGTTGCCCTCGGCGCTGAAGCTGCCGTGAACGGCGGCGTTTCGGAGCATCCAGGGCACCCACACCAGCGCAACCCCGCCGATGAGCGCGGCGATCAGCCCCACGCATGGCGGCATGACGGCCCGCACCTGCCGCCCGAGCGACGAGGACGGCGCACTGGCCCGCTGACGCAGCCAGACGGCGACCGGAACGGTCAGGACGACGGCGACGGCCAGCACCAGCCCCACCGGCCGGGTCAGCGCCGCCGCGCCGATCAGCAGCCCGCCTGCGAACAGGCTCCACCAGCGTGGACGCTCAAGCGTGAGCGCCAGCCACCCGACGGCGACGCTCGCCAACGGGATGAACAGGGTCTCGGCCATCACGTACTGCTCGGCCACCAGCAGCGGCCCGCTCAAGCCAACCAGGAGCCCCGCGAGCAGACCAGTCCAGCGGCCCCAGTAGCGCACCGCCAGCGTCGCCACGATCAGGCAGAGCAGGACGCCCAGGAGGTGCTGCACCAACGCCAGCGCCGCCAGGTCTTCCCCGACGCTCCGCACCACCAGCGCGATGAACAGCGGGTAGCCCGGCGTTCGCCGCAGTTCGAGATCGAATCCGATCTCGCGGGCAAGCTGGTAACCGGGCCAGAAATAGTTCTCGCTGTCGCCGATGATGAACACCGGCGCGCGCAGGAGGAATGCCAGCCGCATGCCGAGCGCCGCCACCCCGACGACGGCCAGCACCAGCCAGACGGGAGGGGTCGGCAATCGGCGCGTGAGACGTTCGGCGGCAGCGTCGGCTGTCATCGTGCCAGCAGTCGGTACGGGCGTCGCATAAAACGGGAGTGTACCAGCGTCTCGGAGCGGTACAGTAGCGAGGTGCGATTCCAGCGCACCGCTCCGATGCCGGAGGTGTCGTGGCCCTGACCGAGAGAAGTCCCGTCCAGCACGCGTCGTTCGTTGTGAAGCGTGGCGAGGCCGGCCTTCGCCGGACGGGATATGAGCGCCAGTCGCAGGGAACTTTCAGATGGTAAGTCGCGCCGCGAGGCCCGTGGCGCGCCGCCCTCGGGCAGCATCGTGTCGCTAGCGGACCGCCGCGGCGAGCCGTCAGACACGCGGCCGGCGGCCGTCACCGCGTCAGCAGCCACGGCGTCGGCGTCCACCCGCCGGGTGATGGGCGGCGCGCTGGCCCTCTTCACGATTCAGCCGCTCACCTGGGCGTCGTCGCTCCTGATGATCGTCTACATGCCCCAGTACATGGGCAGCGTGACGATGGGCCAGTGGGCGATTCTCATGGCCCTGTCCGGCCTCTGCGCCACGATCTTCGGCTTCGGCGTTCCAACGGTCCTGACCCGCCAGATCGCCGCCGAGCCGGCCCGAATCACCCAGGCATCGGCGGCAGCGCTGATCCTGAGCCTGGGCCTGGCGGTCGGCGGCGGCGCGGCGGTCGCACTGGCGATTCACGGCTTCGGGATGATCGATCTACCGCCGTACACGCTCGAAGTGATGCTGGCGGGGGTCGTCGTCACGGTCGTGCAGAACCTGCTGCTCTCGATCCTCAACGGGCAGCACCGGCTCGGTCGGTTCGCCCAGCTGTCCGCCGTCAGCGCCATTGTCTCATCCGTCGGGCTGATCGCCGCGCTGATGGGGGGGTTTGGGCTGATCGGAATGCTGACGGTCATGCTGGTTGTTAACGCCGTGGTTACGACGATTGGCTGGCGCGGCCTCCACCTTCAGTTCGACTGGAGCAGCGTCTCGCTGCCTGAGCTGCACAAGCTGGCGGTCATGGGACTGCCGTTCGCCGGCATGGCGCTTGTCTTGAGGCTGCGTGGCGACGCCGAGGTCATGCTGCTCGGGCTGGGCCTGAGCGTCGAGGTGCTGGGCTGGTGGTCGGCCGCCGAGCGCATCGCCTACATCGCCCTCTTCGTTCCAACGCTGCTGATCACGCCGCTCCTGCCGGCCCTCAGCAGCGTCGCGCATGACGTGGCCGCCTTTCGCAGCACGTTGCGCCGTAGCCTCGACCTTACGGTCGTCGTGACGCTCGGCGCGAGCGCGGGCGTCACCGCCATCGCGCCGGCCGTGCCGTCGGCGTTCGGCTGGACTCCTGATTTCGTGGCCGCGATCCCGTTCATCGAGCTGATCTCGATGGTCACGCCCCTGGTGTCCGTTGGGATGATCCTGGGGACGGCGCTCATCGCGCTGGCGGACGAACGACGGTGGTTTGTGACGAGTGTCGTCGCCAGCAGCCTGCACCTGATCGTCACGCCGGCGCTGATCGTCGGGTTCAACCTGGCCTGGGGCGCGGGCGGGATCGGGGCCGCCGTCGCCAAACTGCTGATCGAAATGCTGATGATCGTCGGTGCGCTGCGGTTGTTGCCGCGTGGCACCGTCGAGCGGTCGTCGTGGATCGTGGTCGCGAAGTCGCTGGTGGCGGCCGGCGCGATGGTGGTGCTCGTCCGCGCCGTGCTGGCGCTCGGCGGGTGGTACGCGCTGCCCTTGAGCATCGCGGCGGGCGGCCTGACGTACCTGATCGTGCTGGCCGCCATTCGCATCATGTCGCCGTCTGAGCTGGCAGAGCTCAGGGCGTTCGCCGTCGGCATCGTGCGGCGGAGGGCCGGCTGAGCATGCTGCCACGGTGCCGCGCGCTTACGCGCCCACCTCGGCCTCGTGGGCGCGCTGCCGCGCGGCGATCTCGGCCGGCGTCACACGGGCGGTGAGCCAACCGACGACGACCGCGCCGAGGTAGGCCGCCGCACCCACGCCGATGGCCAGCGACACCCCGAATGGCGCGATGGCGGCGGCAGCAATCGGGAACAGGAACATCGCCGTGTTGCGGGGCATCGGCGTCAGCGAAAGCACCGCCGTCTGATCGACTGGCGGCACCACCCGCGTCAAGTGGGCATACAGGATCGTATTGGCGGCGGCGAACGGCAACGCCCGGATCCAGGTCAGCGCGGCCAGCACCCACAGGTTCGGTGCGACGGCGATGCCGCAGGTCACGACCGTGGCCAGGAGCATCGATGGCACGAACCAGCGGATGCCGCCGTGGTCGTCCACCAGCCGCGAGGTCGCGAGCGTGGAGACGGCCGTCACGATGCCGCTCACGCCGAGGATGAAGCCGATAGCCGGCGCGGGGTTCTCGGCGATCTCGGTGATGCGGACCGGCAGGTAGACTTCGACGACTGCTCGCGCCCCGACGCTCAACAGCCAGCACAGGAAGTTCCAGCGCAGGCCCCGCTGCCGCCAGACCAGCGACAGCGTCTGGCCGGTCCGCGCCAGGATCGAGGTCGTTCGACTGTGCCGCTCCGGCTCTGGCATCAGGAACGTCACCAGCAACGCGGCGATCAGCGCCAGCGACGTATCGACCAGAAACAGGCCGCGCAGCCCGATCGCCTCGATCAGCACCGCGCCGACCGGCGGCCCGATGCTGGCGGCCACCGGCATCGCGGCCTGGATGGTGGCGATGGACATCCCCAGGTGGTGCTTCGGCGTGAAGGCGGCCTGGGTCGCGATCACGACGGCGATGTTTCCAAAGGTCAATCCGAGCAGGATCCTGGCGACCAGCACCACCCAGACGTTGGGCGCAAACGACAGCAGCAGGTAGGCCAGCGCTGCGAGATACTGGCTCCGCACGATGACCAGCCGCCGCGAGTAGCGCTCCGCAACGGCCCCCCAAAACGGCGCGAGCGGGAACGCCACCGCCGTCATCGCGGCGTAGAGCAGGCCGGTCCAGGCGCTGATCTCGGCTGGCGTCAGGCCCAGCTCGGCCAGGAAGAGCGGCATGTAGGCGGTGGTGTGCCCGAATGCCAGCCCTTCGAGGAAGGTGGAGACGAGAAACAGACCGTTGACAGCACGCCAATCCCGCACAAGCGAAAGGGTAGCAGCCGATCAGCGAGCAGACGAGTCGCTTGAGGAGTCCTGGGGCAGCGCGGATGTTGGACCGGCTGGCTTCGCTTCCGCCGCCGGCAACGGCTTCCCTGTCAAACGCGCCCGGGTCTTCTTTGCGAGCTCGAGCGCCGTCTTGCGCTGCTTCAGCAGCCAGCGGACGGCCTTCGTGGGGCGCGGATGCGGTCGGAGGCCAGCGCCGACGTGGCTCGCCGCGCCCGGCCCGGCCACCAGGACCGGCTGGACCCAGTCGCGCAGGGTCGGCGGCGGCTTGCCAGGGCGGCCACGCGGCACGCGGAAACGCTGAATCGGTCGCCAGCGCCCGCCCTCCCAGGTCAGCGAGACGCCGCCGGCCTCCCGCACGATCAGCGCGCCGGCGGCCACATCCCAGAGTTTCGGCCCGCCGAAGACAGCGTACTGGAAGCCGCCGGTCGCCACCATCGCCAGCTCAGCGACGATGCTCCCGAGGTTTCTGGCCTCGCCGGGCCGCTTCGCCAGCTCGCCGGTCACCGAGAACATGGCGCGTAGGCCCGGCGGCACCGCGACCGGCCCACCCGGTCGGAAGCTGGCGGCGTCGAGCATGATGCGCTTGCCGGCGATCCGCGCGCCGTTCCCCAGCGATGCGCTCAGGACCGCCCCGCCGTCCACCGGCCAGAACGGCACGTAGACGGCCCCGACAATCGGCGCACCGTTGCGGAGCAGCCCGAGCGACAGCCCGTACATGGGCAGACCTGCCGCGAAGTTCGCGGTGCCATCAATCGGATCGAGTACCCAGAGCAACTCGCTGGTGATGGCGTCGCCGGTGCCCTCTTCGCCGAGGATCCCGTGCGCTGGGTAACGGCGTCGAAGCTCGCCCCGCACCAGCGCTTCCATCGCCCGATCGACAGCGGTAACGGGGTCGCGCTGCTGCTTGTCCTTGAACTCGACCTGCTCGGCCCGAATGCCCCCGGCGAAACGCTCGCGCAACGTCGCGGCGGCCAGCATCACAATGTCGCAGGCCGCCGCCTCCACCGCCGCGAGGTCGAGCACGTCCACCGGGGTTTCGTCCATCATGCCGGAGGGTACCATATGCCTTCACAACCCTCTCTGAACCCCTTGCCGTCCCCACGCGCGTTAAACTTCAATGAAGCGGGCGGCTCGCAGACGGGAATACGGCGCCCAATGCAGCCGTTTTGAGCATCAGGCGGACTCGACCAACGCCACCACGGCAGAACGGACATCGGAACCAGCGTGAACGACAGCGAGCACGAGATTCGAGCGGACATGCGTGACGGCGACGACGCCGTCTTCGGCGGCTATGTCGAAGGCACGTCATCGCATTTGCGGGGCCTGGACGATCTCAGCCCTGCCGCGAGCGACCGCATTCGACGGTTCATGGCTGAGTCTACCGTTCGTGGCGGCGTCCGGCCCGGCGACGTTGCCGACCTCTACACGTCGCAAGAGATCGTGGACGATGCCGAAGCGACAGCCTATCTCGACCGCCGCTTCGTCCACGGCGAGGTGCCGGCCGACTGGCGCGCATTCCAGGACGAGTTGTCCTCCGCCTACCTCGACGGCCGCCCGAACTCCTCCGCCGATGCCCTGCTGACGCGTGTTCGCGAGCACAACGTGCGCCTCACGGCAGGCCGCTCGATCTTCGATGACCCCGACGACGACGAGCTTGACGAGGCCTACGACACCACCCGCATGGAGGATCGCGACCCGAACCTGACGGATCTGGATCCGCTGTCTCGCCGTGAGATCGAACGGTACATCGTCTCCGACGTGCTGTGCTACGGCGTCGCGCCGTATCGAGTGATGCAGATGCGCGAGGGGTTCCGCACCTCCGGTGACGAGCGGGCGCTTCAGTACCTCGATCTGCCGTTCGAGCTTGGCGACCGGCCGGCCGATTGGGACGGCCTGCGGGACCGCGCCCTGATGCTGCGTTCGCGCCTGGAGAGCATCGGCGTCGATCCATCTGACGCCTATATCCAGGCGGACAACGCGCAGCCAGACCTCGATGCCGACGACCTGCTGCGCGAGATCGAAGAGCGAGACCGCCGGCGCTGACGTCAGGCGTCGCGTCCACAGCTATCGGGGCCAAACCCTGAGGCACGCTCCGTAGGACTCTCCGTACCTCGAATGGTTCGAGCCGCCGCCACACGGTGCTATGATGGGTCTACCATCATGCTGGAGTTGGCCCCCGGTACAACACTCGGCGCGTACGTCATCACCGCTCGCCTCGGGCGCGGTGGCATGGCGACCGTGTACCAGGCACATCACCCGGCGCTGGATCGCAATGTCGCGATCAAAGTCCTGTGGCCGACGCTCGCCGAGACGCCCGGCTTCCTGGAGCGCTTCCGCCGTGAGGCCCGTGCTGCATCGCGGCTGCGCCATCCGCACATCCTGACCGTCTACGACTTCGGCGAGCATGATGGCATCGCCTACATGGTCACGGAGCTGTTGCCGGGCGGGTCGCTGGCCGAGCGGCTCGGACATCCCCTGCCATACACCGAGATCCTGCGTGTTCTGCGCGGCATCGGGTCGGCTCTCGACGTGGCCCACCGGGCCGGGCTGATCCACCGCGACGTGAAGCCGTCCAACATCCTCTTCACGCGCGACGGCGAGCCAGTCCTGGCCGACTTCGGCATCGCCCGGCTGCTGGAGACGGAGGAGCAGAACCTCACCGTCAGCGGCACGATGATCGGCACGCCGCACTACATGGCCCCGGAGCTGGCGACCGGCGATGAGATCGGGCCGTTCAGCGACCTCTATTCGCTCGGCGTCGTGCTGTACGAGATGCTGACGGGCGAGTTGCCGTTTCAGCGTGACACGCCGCTCGCGACCATCCGCGCCCACATCCACGAGCCAGCCCCGCCGGTCTCGGGAAAGGTCCGACGGACCACGGCGGCTGTGGACAGGGTCGTGGCGCAGGCGCTCGCCAAGGAGCCACGCCAGCGCTGCCGGAGCGGCGTTGCGCTGGCAACAGCTTTCGAGGATGCGCTCCTGGGAGACGATCCGCCGACGCCGCGCCCCGGGACCATCGCCCCGATCCGCCCGACCACGCCTCGCCCGGCCCCCGGACCTGGGGACACCTGGAGCGGGACACCGCCGCCTGGCGCCGTCAATCCGGGCTACAGGCGCGAAACGTACGGAGGCGTGAGCGGACCGGGCGGCGGCTACCCGCCCGGGTCAAGCGCCCCGGGGCCGCCGCCGCACTATCCAACCGGATCCGGTCCGTATCAGCCAGGCCCAGGAAGCGATGCTGGCCGGTGGCACGGTCAAGCAACCCCGCATCCCGACTACGGCGAGGTCATCCCAGGTCCGCCCGCTGACGCCTGGTCGAATCAGGTCAGCGACACCGAGCGTTGGCGTCAGGTCACAGCGCGGCCAGAGCAGCCGCGCCGGGTCTGGCCGCTGGCGCTCATCATCGTACTGCTGATCGGGGTGGCCGCCACGGTGGGAGCGTACGTCGCCCGTTCGCGCGGCTACGAGCTTCCATTTTCGATGCCGGATCTCCCAAGCCTCCCCCCGGCGCGGACGCCGGCCACGCCGACGGTGGTGACGGCGACGCCTACCCCGGTCGGCTCAGTCGTGGGTCCGGGCGGGCCGGGCGCGCCCGCTGTGGGTGGGTCGCCCTCACCGGCGGCCTCTCCGACGGTGAACGCGCAGGCGCCGCCGCCATCGCCGAGTCCGCCGGCGACCGAGCCGACCAGCACGCCGACGGTGACCGCTGAGCCGTCCCCGACGCCATCCGCCACCCCGGAGCCGCCCACGGCCACGCCGACCCCGGACCCGATCCGAGGCCCTCTGGCCGTGCAGATCGTGTCGCCGGCCGATGGCGAGCAGGTGCCTGCCCGCCCGCCCATCATCGGGCGGAAGGCTGGCGCACAGTCACCTGACGAGCACCTGTGGTTGCTGATTCACCCCGAAGGCAGCGCCGACAACTGGTGGCCGTACAAGGGCGAGGTGCTGACCGAACGCGATGGCAGCTGGCAGCTTACGGATGTCGAGATCGGCGGCCCGCCGGGATCGCAGCACGTGCTGGCCATCGGGGTCGTCGACGAGCAGACGCACCAGGCGATCCTGACCCAGATCCGCACCGAGCAGGATGAGCCGTTCGTCGGCGGGCAGCCGCCCGGCTTCCGAGAGCTGTCCCGCGTCACCGTGGTCAAGCAGTAACCCCGGATCGGCCGCCCAAAACGATGCGCCCCTGGTCGGTCGAGCGTATACCCTTCACAGACGAAGAACATCCGAACGCATGGGCCGGGAAATATCGTCGGCGCAGCCCAAGCCGCGCGACGAAGGAGCACACATCGGTGATGGACGAGCGAACGGCAGACGAGACAGCGGTCGAGAAGACGCCGCGCGGCAGCGAGGCTGAGGCTATCGTGGCGGCGGCCCGGCCCGAGCGCATCGGCGTGGGCAGCGGCGATGAGAACGTGGCGAAGCTTCAGTTGGCTGCCCGCTGGGCCGAGCAGTTCGCGCCGTCCGGCGACGATACGCTGGAAGCCGCGCTCGCACGGTTCAAGCGCGCCTACCATTACGTCGACTCGGTCACGAAACTGGTGGAGCCAGACCCCGCCTGAGCCGCCGGCGAGCGCCCGCCAGCACGCGCACGTCCAGTGTCTCACGCAGATCCGGCACACAGCGGGTGGCATCAGGTGGAGAGGCCACCTGATGCCCGCCGGGCGGGTTACCGGGTGCGGCGGCGCTCGGCGGCTCGGACGACCAGGGCATCCACCAGCCCTGGGATCGTGTGAACCGCCGCTTCGACATCGACGGTCAGCCCCAGTTCGCGGGCCGTCTTGCTGGTGACCGGCCCGATGCTGGCAATGGTCAGGCCGGCCAGCAGCTCCAGGCGCCCGCCAATGCCAGCCACCAGATTGCGCGCGGTGGACGAGCTGGTCAGTGTGACCACGTCGATGCCCCGACGCTCGAGGACGCTGAGCAGACGCTCGCGGCTCTCGTCCGAGGGGATGGTGCGGTAGGCCGTCACCTCCGTCACCGTTGCGCCCCGCTCGCGCAGCCCGTCGGCCAGGAGTGGCGGCGCGATGTCGGCGCGGGCGAGCAGCACCTCGACGCCTCGCAGGTCATACGCATTGAAGCCGTCCAGAACGCTGTCCGTCACGAACTCCTGGGGCATCCAGTCGGCCAGGATCGAGCGCTCGCGCAGGGCCGCCGCCGTGCTCGGCCCGATAGCGCAGACCCGCACGCCGGCCAGCGACCGGCCGTCCTTGTCAGCCGCCAGCAGCCGCTGCCAGAACGCCTCGACGCCGTTCGTGCTGGTAAAGACGATCCAGCCGAACCGGCCCAGGTCGGCGAGCGCCGCGTCGAACGGGGCCGGATCCTCGACCGGACGGATCTCGATGGTCGGGTATTCGAGCGGGGCGGCCCCCAGCTCCACCAGCCGCGCCGAGAGAGCGCTCGCCTGCTGGCGGGCGCGGGTCACCAGGACGCGGAGGCCCGCCAGCGGCAGCTGCGAGCGCCAGTCCAGTTGCTCGCGCAGGCTCACCACGGAGCCGACGACCAGCACGGCCGGCGGCTTCAGGCCGGCCGCCTTCACACGGGCCACGATATCGCCCAGCGTGCCCGTCAGGACCTCCTGCTCGGGGGTCGTCGCCCAGCGCACCAGGCCGGCGGGCTCCGAAGACGGCCGTCCGTGGCGCAGCAGGTTCTCGACAATCGACTCCAGGTGCTCGACCCCCATCAGGAAGATCAGCGTGTCTGGCCCGTTTGCCAGCCCTTCCCAGCGGATCGAGCTGCCGCCCTTGGTCGGATCTTCGTGGCCGGTGATCACCGCGAACGACGAGGCCACCTGCCGATGCGTCACCGGGATGCCGGCAAAGCTCGGACCGGCGATGCTCGACGTGATGCCCGGGACCACCTCGAACGGGATGCCGGCCTCGCGCAGAGCGATGACCTCCTCGCCGCCCCGCCCGAAGACGTACGGGTCGCCGCCCTTCAGGCGCACCACGACCTTGCCGGCCAGTCCACGCTCGACCAGCAGCTCGTTGATCTCGTCCTGCGACATCGTGTGCTGGCGCGGCCCCTTCCCGACGAAGACCCGCTCGGCGGACTCGGGGACGTAGCCCAGCAGCTCGGGCGAGGCCAGCCGGTCGTAGACCACGACCTCGGCCTGCTTGAGGCACTCGACGCCGCGCACGGTGATCAGACGGGGATCGCCGGGGCCAGCGCCGACGAGGTAGGCCTTGCCAACGGACGACGACACGGGAGCGTCAGGCATCGGGCACGTCCGGAATGAGCTGTTTGGCGAGCGGCAGCAGCGCCTCGGCCAGCGCAACGCCGGCCACGACGGGATCATCGGCCGGCCCGGAGCTGTGCTCGCGGGCCAGTCGCTTCCCATCCTGGGATGCGACGACGCCAACCAGCTCGATGGACCCACCGTCGAAGACGCGGGCCACGGCCCCGGCCGGCAGCTCGCAGCCGCCACCCAGGCGGGCCAGGAACGCCCGCTCGGCCAGCGCCTCGGCACGGATGGTCGGCCGGTCAATGGCAGCCAGCACGGCGAGGGCCTGCTCGTCGTCGGCGCGGCACTGCACGACGAGCGTCCCCTGACCGGCCGCCGGCGTACATTCATCGACTTCGAGCGCCTGATCCAGCTCCGGGAGCCGTCCCAGCCGCTCCAGGCCGGCCACGGCGACCGTCAGCGCGTCGATCTCGCCCTCGCGCAGCTTTCTCAGGCGGGTGTCGAGGTTGCCGCGAATCGGCGTGATCTGGAGATCGCCGCGCAGGGCCAGCAGCTGGGCCGCCCGGCGCGGACTGCCGGTGCCGACGCGAGCGCCAGACGGGAGGCTGGCGAGGTTTCGCCCGACCCGGCAGACCAGACCATCGCGAGCATCGGCCCGCAGCGGGAACGCCCCCAGCCGCAACCCAGGCGTCTCGTCGGTCGGCACGTCCTTGAGGCTGTGCACGGCGAGGTCCACGCGTCCGTGAAGCAGTTGCTCCTCGACGCCCTTGACGAAGACGCCCTGTCCCAGCGTCGTCAGCGGCGTGTGCTTGTCTCGGTCGCCGGGCGTGCTGGCCGTGACGATCTCGAACTGCAAGCCGGGCCAGCGCTGCGCCAGGAGATCGACGACCTGACGGGTCTGGATCAACGCGAGCTGACTGCCTCGCGTCACGACGCGGAGCGTCTTCGGAGCCGCTGAAGGAGTTGACACGACGTGAATTGTACGAACTCAGCGCGGCTAGCCGGCCATCAGGGTCTCGAACAGACGACGGCGCGCCGCCTCGCGATCTCCCCGGGCGACAGCAGCCGCGACCAGCGGATCGGCGACCGCTCGACGCCACCCGTCAGACCCGACTGACTTCCCCGCCGCTCGCAGGTCGCGCCGCAACTCGGCCATGATCTCCAGCAGCAGCAGGCGCGAGTCCACGAGCCAGTCGGAGAGCTGCTCGCGGAGGTAGCGTGCGAAGGCCGGGCTGCGGCCGCCCGTGGAGATCGCCAGCGTGATGTCCTTGCGCCGCACAAGGGCCGGCAGCGTGAAATCGCATGCGCCAGGGTCGTCGGCCACGTTGACCAGCACGCCGCGCGCCCGGGCGGCCTCGGTCACCTGCTGATTGACAGCCTGGCTGTCGGTCGCAGCGATGGCCAGCAGCGCGCCGTCCAGGTCAGACGGCTCGAACGGGCGCCGCTCGACAATCAGGCTGCCGGCCGCCTCCTGGGCCGCGATCTCCTCGGAGACCTCTGGCGCGACGACCAGCAGATCGGCCCCATCCCGCGCGAGCGCCCCGACCTTGCGCGTGGCCACCTGCCCGCCGCCGACCACCACGCACCGTTTCCCGAAGATCCGCAGGACGACGGGATAGCCTGCAGCGGTCATCGGGCGGCGTTCGCTCCGGGCTGCGCGCCACGTTCGTGGGCGGCGGTCATCACCACCAGCACCTGATCCATGAAATGGTTGACCCGTGAGAGCATATCACTGGCGTGCCGCGTCGGGTTCGTCTGCGCCCCGAGCCACTGGTGGACCGTCTCCAGGACCGGGTTCCTGAACAGCAGGAACGCCTCGGTCGCCTCGGCCAGCGTCAGCCCGAGCCGATTGGCCATCTCACCGTACTCGGCTGCCAGCTCGCGGCCTCGCACCAGGGCGTCGTCGCGCTCGGGCGAGGTCGTGGCAACGAGGTGGGTCGTCAGCAGATTGAGCATCGAGACGCCCAGCAGCCGGAACTGGCGGCGTGCTGGCGCATCGAAGCGCTGAAACCACGGGCTGGACAGGGCGGTCCGCGCGACCTGCTCGTAGCGTTCGTGGCTGGCGAGCAGCGCCGTCGCGAGCGGCTCGGTGTGCTGGCCGCCGCTCGATTCAACCAGGGCGCGCAAGTCGGCCTCGCGATAGCGGCGGTGCCCGCCGGGCGTCAGGAAGACAGGCACGCGTCCGCTGTCAGTCCAGGCGCGCAGCGTCGACTGGTTGACTCCGAGTATTTCGCATGCTCGGCGCATGCCGATCCACGGTCCGTCCTCTGGCGAGGCGGCGAGGACCGGCATTCCGTCTGTGCTCACGCGGCGGCTCCAGCGGAGACTGAGCGGATTCGCAGACAGCCTGCGCCGCTGGTGATCCCTGCTCGAAGGGTATCGACGGCCTCCGGCGGGTGTCAAGGCGGCACGGCACACCGGGACGCCGGGCACGACCGTGACGGGCGGTATACTCGCTGGCTCGGAGGACGGATGCGCGTTCTGCTTGCCGGCGGCGGCTCGGGCGGCTCGGCGACGCCGATTCTGGCGGTCGCAAGCGAGCTGCGGGCGCGGGCGCCAGAGATCGAGCTGCTGTACATCGCCACTCAGGACGGCCCGGAGGCCGCCCTCGTGGTCGAAGAGGGCATCCCCTACGTCGGCATCGCGACGGGCAAGCTGCGGCGCTACTGGGACACCCAGAACGTCACCGACCTGGGGCGGATCGCCTGGGGCGTCGGCCAGTCACTCGGGCACGTCCGCCGCTTCAAGCCCGATGTGGCCTGCGGCGCGGGTGGGTTCGCCAGCGTACCGCCGCTGGCGGCGGCCGGACTGCTGCGGGTGCCAGTGCTGATCCACCAGCAGGACGCGATCCCCGGCCTCGCCAACAAGCTGCTCGTGCCGTTCGCCCGGAAGATCACCGTCGCGCTGCCGGCCACCGTCGGCGCGTTCCCGAGCAACCGCACGACGCTGCGCGGCAATCCGGTCCGTCCGCGCATCTTGAGCGGCGACGCTTCCGAGGGGCTGCGCCTGTTCGGCTTTGAGGCGGGCGTGCCGCTGCTGCTGGTCACGGGCGGCGGGACCGGTGCGCTCGGGCTGAACCGGATCGTGGCCGAGGCCGCCGCGCGCCTGGTCGAGTTCTGCCAGGTGCTCCATCTGACGGGCCGGGGCCGCGGCGTCCCCACGGCCGATCTGGGGCGACGCTACCAACAGCACGAGCTGATCGTCTCGGAGATGCCGCACGCGCTGGCCGCCGCCTCGGTGGTGCTGTCGCGGGCCGGCATGGGCACACTCGCCGAGCTGTCGGCGCTCGGCAAGCCGACCATCATCGTGCCGATGCCAGGCACGCACCAGGAGGCGAACGCCGAGATCTTCGGGCTGGCCGGCGCGGCGCTGGCCTTCGAGCAGTCCGACCTGACGCCGGAGGTGCTGGTCGAGACGGTCCGCGCGATGACCGCGGATGAGACGCGCCGTGCCGCGCTCGGGTCGGCGATGCGGGCGCTGATGCCGGCCGATGCCGCCGCGCGCATCGCCGAGGACGTGCTGGCGCTGGTTCGCCCCGGCCGCTGAAAGGCAAGAAGAAGCCCTCACCCGCGCCGCGGGTGAGGGCCTTGGATCGGCGAGGCGACCTAGCGGATGAACAGCGGCGCCAGCACCAGCGTGATCGTGCTCAGCAGCTTGATCAACACGTGCAGCGACGGGCCAGAGGTGTCCTTGAACGGGTCGCCGACCGTGTCGCCGACGACGGCAGCCGCGTGCGGCGGGGTGCCCTTGGCCTGAACCACGCCGGCGTCGTCGACCAGTTCACCGGACTCGATGAACTTCTTGGCGTTGTCCCAGGCGCCGCCGGCGTTGTTGAGGACGGTCGCCATCAGGATGCCGGCCATCGTGCCGACCATCAGGAACGAGGCCATCGCCTCGGCCTTCAGCAGCAGGCCGACCACGACCGGGAACGCCACCACCAGGATGCCTGGCACCACCATCTCACGGAGGGCGGCGCGCGTGGTGATGTCCACGCAGCGAGCGTAGTCCGGCTTCACCTTGAATTCCATGATGCCGGGGTTCTCGCGGAACTGGCGGCGGACCTCTTCGATGATGTCCGAGGCGGCCTTGCCGACCGCGCGGATCGTCAGCGCGCAGAAGAAGAAGACCAGCGTCGCGCCGAGGAAGCCGCCGATGAAGACGTTCACGTTCGTCAGATCGACGGGGATGTGCGTCAGCTTGGTGACCTTCTTGACCTCGTCGAGGTAGGCGCTGAAGAGCAGGAACGCCGCCAGGGCCGCCGACGCAATCGCGTAGCCCTTCGTCAGCGCCTTCGTGGTGTTGCCGACGGCGTCCAGGGCGTCCGTCCGGTGGCGGGTCTCCTCGGGCGCCTGCGACATCTCGGCGATACCGCCGGCGTTGTCGGTGATCGGCCCGAAGGTGTCCATCGCCAGGATGTACGCCACCGTCGTCAGCATGCCCATCGTGGCGACGGCGGTGCCGAAGAGGCCACCGACCATCGACGCGTGATCGGCCACGTCCGCAGCCGCGACGCCATGGCTCTGGAGGTAGGTCGCCAGTTGCGGGAACCCGGCTGCCCACTGCGAGCCGCAGTAGTAGCTGGCGACGAGCGCCGCCGAGATCACGATGGCTGTGGGGCCAGTCGTCTCAAGGCCGACGGCGAACCCGGAGATGATGTTCGTGGCGGGGCCAGTGCGCGAGGCCCGCGCGATCTCCTGCACGGGACGCCAGCTGCCAGCCGTGTAGTACTGCGTCAGGTAGACGAAGATCACGCTGGTCACGAGACCGACCAGGCCAGCCGTCACCAGCCACCAGGAGCCGAGCATCGTCATCGTCACACCGACGATGCCGAGGGCGCACAGGACGGTCATCGTCCAGTAGCCCCGGTCCAGCGAGGCCTGGGCGTTGGTGACCTCGGCCTGGCCCGCGCCGACGACGTAGATGCCGACAATCGAGGCCAACAGGCCGACGGAGCGGACGACGAGCGGGAAGAAGACCCAGGCGACGTCGTTGGTCGCCAGGTAGATGGTGATGCCGAGGATCATCGCGCCGATGTTCTCGGCAGCCGTTGACTCGAACAGGTCAGCACCGCGGCCGGCGCAGTCGCCGACGTTGTCGCCGACGAGGTCCGCGACGACCGCCGCGTTACGCGGGTCGTCCTCAGGGATGCCCGCCTCGACCTTACCGACGAGGTCCGAGCCGACGTCCGCGGCCTTGGTGTAGATACCGCCGCCCAGCTGGGCGAACAGTGCCACGAAGCTCGCGCCGAACCCGAAGCCGACGATCAGGAACGGAGCCACGGCTGGCCGCGTGAAGCCGCCATACGCCGCGAAGATGCCGAGCACGCCGAGAAGGCTGAGCGCCACGACCAGCAGCCCCGACACGGCGCCGCCGCGCAGCGAGACCTGGAGCGCATCCTTCAGGCTCCTGGTGGCAGCAGCCGCCGTGCGTAGATTCGCCTGCACCGAGATCCACATGCCAACGAAGCCGGCGACGGCCGAGCAGGCCGCGCCGACCAGGAAGGCGACGGACGTGCGCCAGGCCAGCTCGAAGCTGCTGATGTTGCCCGAGGCGTCCTCAATGGGCGGAGCGATAGCGCCAAGCAGCACGCCGATCAGCACCGCCGCCACCACCGACAGCATGCCGATGGTGCGGTACTGCCGATTGAGGAACGCCATCGCGCCTTCGTAGATCGCGTTGGCGACCTCCTGCATCGCGGCAGTCCCCTTGTCGCGACTGAGCACGTCGCGCGCAAGCAGGGCCGCCGCGATGACCGCGACAATTCCCGAGAAAGGAACCAGCCAGAGGATTCCGCTCATTCAACCTCCTTCGTTGGAGCCCGACACCCGTCGCAGCACCGCGTCGAGCGTCGTGCGACATGGCGGAAGACCGAACCATCGTTACCGCGGTCAAGCCAGCCAGACCGCGCTGGGGCAGCGCCCCTCGGCAGCCGACCATCATGCCCCTCAGCAACCTACCTCAGTCTCGTCCCTTCGGCGGTACACCACACACCATCTGGCCGCATCGTGCGGTCGGAGCTCCGGAGGCGCCTACGAAGAAGGATGAGGACGAAGGCCCGAGAGCTATCGCAAGAGTTGAGGCACAGGGGGGATGAGGTTCCCCGAAGAAGCGCACTGGGGATCAGCAAGCGCAGATTCTACTGACGGCCCTCCGGCGGTTTCAAGCCGCTGGCGTTCTGGAGCACCATGGTGAGCAGCGCCATGCGGACGTACAGGCCGTTCTGCGCCTGCCGGAAGCAGGCGACGCGCGGATCCCCATCGAGGCTGAGCGGCAGCTCAGGTCCACGGGGCAGCGGATGCAGCACGATGGCCCGCTCCTTCATCCGCGAGAGCACGCCGGCATCCACGCCATACGAGCGGCGCTCGGTCGTGAACCGCTGCGCCATGACCATTCGGTCTGAGTGGGCGCGCGTCAGGTACACCACGTCGGCGGTCGGCAGCACCGCTTCGAGGTCGTCCAGCTCCTCGAAGGTCGCGCCGGCGGCGCTGAGGCGGTCGCGGATCGCCGGCCGCAGGCGCAGCGTGTCCGGCGACACGAAGCGCAGGCGCACGCCGGGCGCGTTCGCCAGCAGCTCCGCCAGCGAGTTGACGGACCGCTCGTAGGTCAGATCGCCGACCACGGCGATCTCGAGGTCGTGGAGCCGACCTACCTCGCGGTGGATGGTGTAGGCGTCGAGCAGCGCCTGGGTGGGGTGCTGACCGTCGCCATCGCCAGCGTTGATGACGGGAACGCTGGACGCCGAGGCCGCCCGCGCCGCGCCGCCCTCCTCGTGGTAGCGGATCAGCAGCACGTCGTAGCCGTAGGAGCCGAGCACCCGAACACGGTCCTCCAGCGGCTCGTCGTCGCGCTCGCGGGTTTCGCGGAGCACCTCGATGCCGCTGACGGTGCCTCCGAGCGAGGTCATGGCGCTCTCGAACGAGATCCGCGTACGGGTCGACGGCTGGTAGAAGAGGCCGAACATGCGCCGACCGGTGAGCAGGCGCGAGTCGCCCAGGCGATGGATCTCACGCATCAGGTCGGTGCGCGGGAACAGCTCTTCGAGGAGCCACTCCCGCGAGAACTGCGCGGCGTCGAGGATGTGGGACAGCCCACCTTCGCGGATCGTCACTGTGACCTCTCCCACAGGTCCGGCTCAGAGACTGGGCCGGGGCGCTGTCATGGTCGGATCGTGTGGTCGGGCGCAAGCGCACCGGCGCGAAGGGTAGCATGCGTGGCGAGCCGGCGGGGACGGCCGGGCCAGACTATGGCGTCAGGATCTCGTAGACGGCCGTATCCGAGCCGCCGCCCGGCGACAGGCCGCCGCCGAGAACGTGGATAGATCCGTTCACGGCGACGGCTGCCAGACCGTGGCGCGGCGTCGGCATCGGCGTGGCCTGCGCCCAGACGTCGGCAGCCGGATCGTAGACGAACACCTCGGCGTGCGTCTGGCCGGGATCTTCCCCGCCGAAGACGTACACCCGCTCACCCTCGACTGCGCCAGCGATACCGCTGCGGGGCTCGGGCAGCGGCGCACCGAAGGTCCAGGCCCCACCTGCCGGATCGAGGATCTCAACCGTGTCCACATTCCGCGAGAAGTTCCCGATCCGCCCGCCGATCGCGAAGAGCCTGCCGCCAGCCTGCGCCAGCACGAAGTGGTCGCGGGCGACCGCCAGCGGCGGGCCGGCCGTCCAGGCGTCCGTGGCTGGGTCGTAGATCTCGACGACGGGCGTGTTCCGCGCGGCGATGCCGCCGGCCACGTAGATCTGGCCGTTCAGGACGGCTGCGCCCGGCGAGCTGCGGGGCGTCGGCAGGGCCGCCAGCGTCCGCCAACTGTTCACGGCCGGGTCGTACTCCAGGGCGGCGTTTGTCGGGCGGCCGTTCTCGTCGGCCCCGCCG
Organism: Chloroflexota bacterium; assembly: GCA_020850535.1. Taxonomy (NCBI): domain Bacteria; kingdom Bacillati; phylum Chloroflexota; species Chloroflexota bacterium. Next base: position 35,233 of record JADZEM010000023.1, on the reverse strand, counting down.
AACGCGTACAGCTTGCCGTTGACTGAGACCGTGCCCATGTGGTTGAGGCCGCGCGGCATCGGCGCCCCCTTGCGCCACTGCCCGGCCGAGAGATCCAGGATCTCGTTGGCGGACTGGCTTTGACCGACGCCGCCGCCAATAACCAGGATCGTGCTGTCGATGGCCGCTGCACCGACCTCCGAGCGCGGCGACGGCATCTCCGGGCCAGTCGTCCAGACACCCTGCGCCGTTGCCGTGGTCACCGCGAGCGCCAGCGTCAGCGCCGTCATCGCCGCCAGAAGCGTTCTACGCATCCATGCCCCCGAGCGTGTCTTCGAGCCGAAGGGTTCACTACTGGGATACGAGCGACCGGACGAAACGGCTCGTTTGACGCCCGGAGTGTGCCCGTCAGGACACACCTGCCGCCTGGAGTGTTCCAGCGAGCACGCCCCGCGATTCGGCCCAGGGCACGCTACCAGTCGATTGCGCCGATGGTCCCGTCTGCGATGCGCCGTGGCTCGCTGGTCCCGCGCGCATCCACGATCCACAGACCGCCAGCGCCGTGTATCGCCAGCCACGCGCCATCGCGGGACCACGCCACCAGTGGCTCGTCCTCCTGAAGCTGCGTCGCCCGCTGCAAGTCGGAGCCGTCCGGCCGCACCCGCCAGATGTTCCACGGATCGCCGTGGGCGTAGGCAACCGGCGCGTCGAACAGCCGGGCCAGGAGGCCCCGGGGCGTCGGAGCCAGGCCGGCCGGCCCTGGACCCACCGCCACGAAGGCGATCCAGCTGCCGTCCGGCGAGAAGCGCGGACCCATCAGCCCCTTGAACGCCGTCGCCTTGACCAGCTCGCGCCCCTCGCCGCCCGTGGCCGGACCGACCCGTAAGGACTGGCCGGTCCCGTCGTCATACATGTACGCCACCAGCTTGCCGTCAGCGGAGATCGAGGGGTACGACGCGTCGGCGAAGAGCTGCTGCCGGTTTCCAGACGCCAGCTCGACCCGCTCGATGCGGGCGACCGGCCGGCCGTTCTCGACGCCCTGAAACGCGAAGTAGATGCTCTGGCCGTCAGGCGCCCAGGCTGGCGCGTCGATGACCGTGCCCGGCTGCGGGCGCGGCACGATCAGCTTCGGATCGCCGCCCTTGGCCGAGATCGTGAACAGCTCCGCGCTGCTCACACGGTCCTCGGGCCGCCGATGAAACAGTGTGTACGCCAGCGTCTGGCGATCCGGACTCCAGGCCACGGCGGTGACGCTCGCATTCTGACGCGGCGCGATCAGCTCCGTGGCCCGGCCGTTCGCCGGGTCGATCAGGCTCACCCCGCCCGACATCGGCATGGCGATCTGGCCGGTGGCGCTCGGCGGGGCGTTGCGCCACGGCTCGGACAAGTCCCAGCCGAGAATGCCGAGTGCCAGGATCAGCGCGCAGGCCGTGACGGCGACGAGTTGTCGCGGGGCATGGCCAGTGCGGCGCTCGCGCGGAGATTGACTCAGCGCTGCCGACTTGCCCGCGGCGGTACCACCCTTGCCGGCCTTCTGTCTGCGCGGTCTAGCACGGTTTGCGCTCACGTTGCTCTCGAACATGCATCAAATGTGGCAGTCAACGAACGGAATCGTGCTGCGCGAAACACTGTAGTTCCACAGGGCTACGACACCATGCCATTCGGGACGACTCAACTGTAACAGGAGTTGCGCGTCGGCCGATTGGCCTAATCTGCACGTTGACCTCCCGATACGTGCACCTGATGGGCATAACCACCGTTATAGTGAGGCAGCAGGCACAGGTATGGTCGATTCACAGGCACCACAAGAGCGGTCGAGCTTGGACCGCCGCGCAGGGATTCGGGGCAGTGGGCGGTACGCCACGGCAGCCGGAAGATCCCATGGCAGGCTGACGTCGGGAGGACCCGGGGCAATGGTCGCAACAGATTCAGTACAGCCGATCTTGAATGCGATACTGGAGATCGGCGAGACATTTGCGGCCACGCTGCGTCTCGAAGCTGTGCTCGACAGTGTCATTGAGTCCGGCATGCGCCTCGCGGGGGGCGACAGTGGCTCGGTGATGCTGCTCTCAGAGGACGGTCGCGAGCTGGTGGTCACGGCGGCCGTCGGTCCGCGCGCCCAGATCATCCTCGGCACTCGGCAAGCGGCCAGCGCCAGCATCGCGGGGCAGGCGCTCCAGTCGAACAGCCACATGGTGGTGCGTGGCGTGGCCGGGCGCGAGGGTGGCGTCAAGTCCGATCACCCGCGTGATCTCGGCTGGGGCCTCGTGATGCCGTTGCGCGTGGCCACCCGTCTGCTGGGCGTGCTGAACCTGAGCACTAGCGTCCACCGCGACGACCTCCCCGCCGAGCGCGTCAGCCTGCTCGGCATCCTGGCGAACCAGGCGGCCATCATGATCGAGGTCGGGCGGCTGTACCAGGATCTTGCGCTGAAGGAGCGCCGCCTCGAACTGTTCGTGGATCGGTTCCTGCGCCTCCAGTCCGAACAGCGGCAGGCGTCCCCGATGCCGGGGCGCCAGGCGCCCGTGAACGACGTGCTGCGGAGCACCGTCGAGGCGTACTCGCGGACGTTGCGCTCGACGCCCGAGGCCATGCCCGACGACCCGGCCGAGCGGCTCTCGGCGCGCGAGCTTGAGGTGCTGGGGCTGATCGTGGAGGGGCTGACCAACAAGGAGATCGCCAGCCGCCTCTGCCTGAGCCCAGACACGGTGAAGAATCACGTCGTGCACATCATCCAGAAGCTGGGCGTGAGCGACCGCACCCAGGCGGCCGTGATGGCCGTTCGGCAGGGCATGATCGCCTGACGCACACCCTGCCGGGCTGGCCCGCGCGCGTGGTATCGTTCGACGTGCGCCGCATCACCCGTGCGGCGACACCGTGCCGCGTAGGAACGCCCCGTGACCGCACCATCGACGCGTACCGACCCGCTGACTGATGCCGCGCAGCCCGCGCCTGAGGTCGGAGCCGGTTCGGCGCGGATCATCGCGCTGGTCGTCGGCGTCGCGATCGTATCCCTGATCGGCCTGATGGTCTGGGGCATCGGGAAGCGCGCCCAGGGCACGACGGGGGCGGTTCCCGTGACGACCCGGCCGGCCCCGACGTTCAGCCTGCCCCTGTTTGAGGGCGGCGACTTCAGCCTCGGGGCGCAGCGTGGCAAGCCGGTGCTGATCAACTTCTGGGCGTCGTGGTGCATCCCCTGCGAGGACGAAGCAGCCGCGCTTGAGGCGGCGTCTCGGACCTACCAGGACCGGGTGGTCTTCATCGGCGTGAACGTGCAGGACACGGACCCGCTGGCGCGCGGCTTCCTGAAGCGGTTCGGCGTGTCCTATCCCAATGGGCGCGACGTGAGCGGTTCGATCTCCGTCGAGTACGGCATGAGTGGCGTGCCGGAGACGTACTTCGTGGACCGGAGTGGGATGCTGGTCCGCAAGTGGCAGGGCCCGCTCGACGAGGCGCGCATCCGCCAGTTCCTGGACCCGCTGCTCCGGTGACCGACGCGCCCCTGGCCACGGTCGGCTGGCTGCTGGCATTCGGCGCGGGCCTGCTCTCGTTCTTCTCGCCGTGCGTCGTGCCTATCGTGCCGGGCTACCTGTCGCTGGTGTCCGGCGTCGCCATCGGGACGGAGCCGGCCTCACGGCGGCAGACCGAGCGGGTGGTGGTGGCGAGCATCCTGTTCGTGCTCGGCTTCACGTTGGTGTTTGTGGCGCTCGGCGCGGCGGCGGGCCTGCTCGGCGGCCTGCTCGACACCTCCCGCCCGACGTTCACGCGGATGGCCGGGGCGATGATGATCGGCATGGGCCTGCTGGTCATGGGCTTCATTCGCATCCCGATGCTGGCGCGGGACTACCGGGTTCACTTCGTGGATCGGTCGTATGGGCCGGTTGGCGTGGTGTTGATCGGCATGGCGTTCGGATTCGGCTGGACGCCCTGCATCGGGCCGGTGCTGGCCTCGATCCTCCTCTACGCCGGCACGGCAGACACGGCGCAGGAGGGCGCGCTGCTGCTGGTGGTCTACTCTCTGGGTCTCGGCATCCCGTTCGTGCTGTCCGGCCTGTTGCTGAGCCGGGCGGTGAACGCGCTGGCCTGGGTCCGGCGGCGGCTGCCGGTTCTCAACGCTATCAGCGGGGGCCTGCTGATCCTGATCGGGCTGCTCTTCCTGCTGAATCAGGCCTACCTGCTCGCGTACTTGAGCGCTGCCAGCCAGCGGCTGCTCGAACCGATCTTCCGGTAGCCTGCCGGTGCCCGCGGGCGTCGAGGCGACGGATCTGCTGCTCGTCGTGATGCGCTGGCTGCACGCGATGGCCGCCGTGGTGTGGATCGGCACCGTCATTTTCGAGCTACTGGTGGTGCAGCCGGCCTGGGACCGTGAGCCGCCGCCTGAGGTGCTGGCGAGCTTCGACGCGTCGCTGCGCGAGATCGTCCAGGCGGCGCTCTTCGTGTTCCTGATCTCGGGGGGCATCCTGACCGGTGAGCGCCTCTCACGGGGGGCGGCCACGACGGCCTACACTGTGACGCTCGGTCTGAAAATCGTGCTCTCCCTGGTGATGTTCCAGGTTGGGTACCGGTTCCGGCGGGCGCGTGGCGCGCAGCGGGTGCGCGGACTGAAGATCCTGGCTGCACTCGGAGCAGTCATCGTGCTGCTGGCGACCATTTTGAAATGGCTGTACGAGCGCGCGCTGCTGCCCTAACGTGTCGGGTTGATGAAACAGCCGGCCGAGCGCCCAAACCGGAGACACGGGCGGCCCGGCGAGGAGTACAATGCCCTCATCAGGGCCGCGCCCCCCTTCCTCAGCGGCCCGGAGGTTCCCCGTGCAGTCCTCTCTTTCGCGGCCCACGGCCGGCCCGGCGTCCCACGGACGTCACCTCAAGCTCCTCGTGGCCGGTGGTGCTATCGCCATTGCTGTTGCTTACCTGATCGTAACCGCGCTCCAGACATCGACCGTCTACTACATCACGGTCGGCGAGCTGTTGCAGCGCGGCACGGCCGGCGCCTCCCAGCAGGTGCGCGTCGCCGGAGACGTGGTGCCCGGCTCGGTCGAGAAGATCGACTCCGGCCTGGCGATTCGCTTCCTGGTGCACGATGGCAGCGGCCAGATGCCGGTCTACTACAAGGGCGGCCCGGTGCCGGACATCTTCGGCGAAGAGGTCCAGGTGGTGGTCGAGGGCAAGGTCGGCCCGGATGGGACGTTCCAGGCCTCGACGCTGCTCGCCAAGTGCCCATCAAAGTTCGAGTCTGAAGGCGTCACGGGAGCCTGATCGATGGCTGACTTTGGCCACATCGCGATCGTCGCGGCGTTCGTGGTGGCGCTGTACGCTGCCGTGGTCGCACCCCTCAGCGTCAGGCTCAAGATGCCGGAGCTGGGCGCGAGCGCCCAGCATGCGGTGTACGGCGTCGCCGTCCTGATGATCGTCGCCAGCGCCACGCTGCTGACGGCCTTCCTGACCAACGACTTCTCGATCCGCTACGTCGCCGAGCATTCGAGCCGCGAGATGCCGTTGTCGCTGGTCGCCGCTGCGTTCTACGGCGGGCAGGCCGGCTCGCTCCTGTACTGGGGCACGACGCTCTCGATCTTCAGCGCGGTCGTGGCATGGCAACACCGCCGTACCGACCGTGCGTTCATGGCCTTCGTCCACATGACGCTGATGGTCGTCGCGGCCTACTTCGGCCTGATCCTCGGATTTGTCGCGAACCCGTTCGAGAAGATGCCGGTGACGCCGCCGAACGGGGCTGGCCTCAATCCGCTGCTCTACGACCTGGGCATGCTGTACCACCCGCCGATGCTCCTGGCCGGCTACATGAGCTGGACCGTGCCGTTCGCCTTTGCGGTGGCGGCCCTGGCGACTGGTCGGCTTGACTCCTGGTGGATTCAGACGACGCGCCGCTACGCGCTGGTCGCGTGGGCCGTGCTGGGCATCGGCAACATGCTCGGCGGCTGGTGGGCCTACCGGGTGCTGGGCTGGGGTGGCTACTGGGGCTGGGATCCCGTCGAGAACTCGGCGATCATGCCCTGGCTGATCGGCACCGCCTTCATCCACTCGGTCATGATCCAGGAGCGGCGGGGCATGCTCAAGGTCTGGAACATGGCCCTGGTGCTGGTGACGTTCTACCTCGCCATCTTCGGCACGTTTGTCGTGCGGAGCGGCGTGATCACCTCGGTCCACTCGTTTGCCCAGTCGGCCATCGGTCCGTACTTCCTGAGCTTCCTGGTGCTCGTCATCGCCAGCACGCTCGGGCTGCTGTTCTACCGACTCCCGCAACTGCGGTCTGACAACCAGTTGGACTCGATGCTCTCGCGCGAGGCGAGCTTCCTGCTGAACAACTTGCTCTTCCTGGGGCTGGTCTTCGCGATCTTCTGGGGCACCATCTTCCCGCTCGTCTCCGAGGCTGTGCAGGGCGTCAAGATCACCGTCGGTCCTCCGTTCTTCAATCAGGTGGCCGGCCCGATCATGATCGGGCTGCTGGTGCTGATGGGCATCGGCCCCTTGATGCCGTGGCGCAAGGGCAATCAGGCGTCACTGGTGCGGCTGTTCGGGCCGTCCGTGGCGTTCGGCGTGCTGGTCGGGCTGGTGGTCGGGATCTGGAAGGGGTTCGATCAGCCGAAGGCGCTGTGCGCCTTCGCGGCGTGCGGGTTCGTCACGGGCACCATCGTCTCCGAGGTCGTGCGCGGAACGCTTGCGCGGCGACAAGCCACGGGCGAGGGCCACCTGACGGCGCTCGGGAACCTGATCACGCGGAACAACCGTCGCTACGGCGGCTACGTCGTTCACCTGGGCGTGGTGATGATCGCGGTGGCCGTCACGGCCTCGTCGATGTATCAACTTGAGGCGATGGCCCGCCTCAAGCCCGGCGAGGCGATGTCCATCGGCGAGTACCGGCTGACCTACAACGGCATGCGCGAGCGTCAGGAACCGGGCGTGCGGATCATCGAGGCGCAGATGGCAGTCGAGGACTCCGGGCAGCTTGCCGGCGCAATCGTCACCGACAAGCGCTTTTTCCGAGGCTTCGAGCGCCAGCCATCCACCAGCGTCGGCATCCGCACCACGGCGGTGGACGATCTCTACGTGGTGCTGGCCGGCTGGGAGACGGACACGACGGCGAGCTTCATGGTGTTCGTCAACCCGATGGTCATCTGGATCTGGCTGGGCGGCATCGTCGCGGTCGCCGGGACGCTCGTGGCTGGCTGGCCGCAGGCAACGCCGCGCGTGGTCACGGCAAACGTGCCAGGACGTGGCCTCGCCGTTGGGCGAGCCTGAGAGAGGCGGGTCCAGGACATGAGGCGCCAACTTCTCTCGGCTGCGCTGCTGGCCCTGCTGGTCGTGACCGCCACCGTCAGCGTGGTGGCGGCCGACCAGATCGACGACGACACCCGCCGCATCGGGAAGCAGTTGCAGTGCCCGGTCTGCAACGGCTCGCCGGTCTCGGACTCGCCGTCCGACCTGGCCGGGCAGATGCGGTCGGTTATCCGCGCCAAGCTTCAGGCTGGCGAATCCGAGCAGGAGATCATCGGCTACTTCGTCGAGCGCTACGGCGACATGGTGCTGATGGAGCCGCCTCGGCGCGGCTTCGGCCTGATCGTCTGGTCAGTACCGATCGTCGTGCTCCTGGCAAGCGCTGCCTTGCTCGCGCGGGTCAGCCAGGGCTGGCTGCGCCGGCGGCGCACGGCGGCCTTGCTGGTCGCCACCGGACCGGTTGCCCGGCCGGTCCAGAACGGCACGGCGCACGGCGGCGGGGCAGCAGCACAGGTCTCCGCGTCTGACCGCGCCCGCGCCGAGCTGGAACAGTTCAAGCGGAGGGCCTGAGGTGATCGAGTACCTCGCTGGGTCCGTACTGGTCGTCCTGGTGCTGGCGTTCGTCGGGTGGCCGCTCCTGCGTCGACAGTCCGGCCATGCTGTCACGTCGGCGCTCGCGCCTGATCCGGCCCGGCAGCGCGCCTCGATCTACCGCGAACTGGTCGAGTTGGAGCTGGATCACCGCATCGGCAAGGTCAGCGCCGACGACTTCCGCGAGCAGGCCGACGGGCTGCTGGCGCGGGCAGCTGCCCTGATCGTGGTCGAGGACGCCGAGAACCACACCGCCGAGGAACAGATCGAGCGTGAGATCAGCTCGATGCGTGAAGCGCTGAAGGCGACATCCTCCAGCGTCACCCGGGACGGCGCATCATGACCGCCGGCGGCCTGCGTCGGCTGGTGCTCCTGCTCAGCCTGCTGGTCGGCGCGGCGATCTGGCCGCTGTCCGCACAGGCGCAGACGCCGGCCACGGGCGATGGCGTCATCAGCGGGACGGTAGCGAACGGCACGGCCGGCGGCGCGGTCCCCGCTGACCTGGAAGTGACTGTCCACGTTCTCACCAACCGCGCCAAGACCGACGAGAAGGTCGTCCGGACGGATGGCAACGGTCAGTTTCAGCTGGGCGGGCTGGCGACCGGTCCCGAGATGATCTACTTCACGGTGGTCGAGTATCAGGGCGTGGTCTACTTCCCCGACCGCCCGATCATCTTTCAGGACGGGCCGGCGGTTCAGACGACCATCACCGTCTTCGACGCCTCCCCGATGGACTCCAACCTGTTCTACGACCGGCTGAACCTGCTGCTGATCGACACCAGCCCCACGGCGCTGACGATCATGGAGATGGGCTCCGTCAACAACCCCGGCGACAAGACGTTCGCCGCCGACCCGATGGTGACGGGCAGCGCACGGACGCTCCGCTTCAATCTGCCGCCCGGCGCCACCCAGATCAGCCCGCAGGCCGGCCTGCCGCAGGACTCGCTGGAGCAGACCCCGGACGGCTTCGCTACGACTGACCCCGTCAAGCCCGGGCGGCGTGAGATCGCCTTCGGGTACGAGCTGCCGTATCAGTCGGCGACCCTCGACCTGTCGCGCACCTTCTCGCTGCCGGTCGGGGCGTTCACCATTTACGTCCCCGGCGACGACATCCAGCTCATCGGGCCGGGCTTCGCGATGAACGGCACCGCCGACCTGGGCGGTCGGACGTTCCGCCGTTTCGAGATCCAGAATGTGACGCCCGGGGCCGACGTGCGCTTCCGCCTGTCGGGCCTCCCCGCTCCGTTCTTCGGAAACCCGCGCGACCTGGGGCTGGCGGTCGTCGGATCGGCGACGCTCGCCCTGGTGGTCTTCGTGATCCTGGCCGTGCGTCGGCGACGGCAGGCGGCCGGTGTGTCGAACGCCGGCGAGCCTGCTGATCTGTCCGACGATCCCGTGCTGGCCGAGCGTCATTCGCTGCTGCGCTCCGTGGCCGAGCTTGACGAGCAGTTCGCGGCTGGCTCCCTCGACCAGGAGACCTACCAGGCGCGGCGCGGCGAGCAGAAGGCGCGATTGGTGGCGCTGACGCGTGCGTCCGCCGACGCCTGATCGGAGGGGCCGTGGATGAGGCCGCACGACCGGCCGTGGACGTGCGCCGGCTCCGTGTCGTGCTCGGAGACCAGACCGTTCTCAGAGGGATCGATCTCACAGCCGCGGCTGGCTCACGGGTCGGGCTGGTGGGGCCGAATGGCGCGGGGAAGAGCACCTTGCTGCGGGCGCTGGCCGGCCTGCTGCGCCCGGAGCGCGGGACGATCCTCCTGAACGGCGTCGAGCTGGCCGAGGATCCCTGGCACGGCCGGCGCGCCGTCGGCGTGGTCGGACATCAGCCGATGCTCTACCCGGAGCTCACGGCCCGCGAGAACCTGCAGTTCTACGCGCGGCTGTACGGCCTGCCAGATGCCGGGGCGCGCGCCGACGAAGGGCTGCGCCGCGTGGGTCTGGAGGAGCGCGCTGGGAGTCGGGCGGGCGCTCTCTCGCGCGGGATGCTCCAGCGCGTGGCGCTCGCCCGCGCCCTCCTCCACGACCCGTCGATCCTGCTGTTGGACGAGGCCGAGTCCGGCCTCGACGCCGTCGCTACCGACCACCTGTTGGACGTGCTGCGGGCCGAGCATGGCCGGCGCACGGTCATCCTGGCCAGCCACGATCTGAGCTTCGTGCAGGCGGCAGCCGAGCACGTCGTACTGCTGCGGGCCGGCCGAGTGGTCGAAACGCTCGATCTGGCAGGACAAACCCTGTCATGGCTACAGGAACAGTACGCCAACGTGCTGACGCGGTCCGCGCGACCTCACGAGGCGGGCGTGCCAGCCCTGACGACGACCGTTGGCGTGGGCCGTTCATGACGGACCGTTCGGCGCGCTCGCCGTTCATCAGCACGGTTTTGACCCTGGTCTGGCGCGACATCGTGGCCGAGTATCGCTCGCGCGAGATCGTCGGCGGCGGGGCGGTCTTCGCGCTGCTGGCGCTGGTCGTGTTCAACTTCGCCATCGATTTCCGCCAGGACACGGCGGAAGACGTAGCGCCCGGCATCCTCTGGATCGGCTTCGCGTTCGCCGGGATGCTCGGATTCGGCCGCTCCTTCGCCGGCGAGCGCGAGCGCGGCACGCTCGACGGCCTGCTGCTGGCCCCCGTGGACCGTGGCGCGATCTACCTTGCCCGGGCCATCACCAACACGCTGCTGATGGGCGTGGTGGAGTTGGTGAGCCTGCCGATCTTCGTCGGACTGTACAACGTCAGCGTGGCCTGGGGCGCGCTGCTCCTGACAACAGCCCTCGGCACCATCGGCTTTTCTGGCGCGGGCACGCTGGTGGCGGCCATCGCCTCGAACACCCGCGCCCGCGAGGTACTCCTGCCCTTGCTGCTCCTCCCGCTGACCGTGCCGGTCCTGATCGCCAGCGTCAAAGCCTCGGCGCTGGCGATGGGCGCTCGCCCTGTCGAACAATTGCCGTGGACCCAGTTGTTGCTCGGCTTCGACGTGATCGTTATCGCCGCCTCGTTCCTCGTGTTCGAATACGTGCTCGATCCCTCATAAGGACCACCTGATGCAACACGTGACTGCTATCAGCCCACCAGCCAGCCGGTCGCCAGCACTTGCCGTTGACCGAACCACCCTCATCCTCAGCGTGCTGGCCTTGCTCTCGATGGGCGCGGCCCTCTACGCCGCCCTGTTGTACGCGCCGACCGAGCGCATTCAGGGCAATGTGCAGCGGATCTTCTACTTTCACGTGCCACTGGCCTGGGCAGCCTACCTGGCGTTTTTCGTGGTGCTGGTGGCAAGCTGCGCCTACCTGATCCGCCGCGCGCCGCTCTGGGACGCCCTGGCGCGCTCGTCGGCCGAGGTCGGGCTGGTCTACACCACCCTCATGCTCATCACCGGCTCGCTCTGGGCACGGCCGATCTGGGGCACATGGTGGTCCTGGGACGCGCGTCTGACGACGACGCTGCTGCTCTGGTTCATCTACGTCGGCTACCTGATGCTGCGCAGCTCAGTGCAGGACGAGGAGAAGGGCGCCCGCTACGCGGCAGTCCTGGGGATCGTCGGCGCGCTCGACATCCCGATCATTCACCAGTCGGTGGTCTGGTGGCGGTCGTTGCACCCGGAATCGGTGGTGATGGCGTCTGGCGGCCCGGCGATGCCGCAGAGCATGCTGACGGCGCTCATCATCTCGATGATCGCATTCACCATCGTCTACGCCGTCATGGTGCTCTTCCGATTGCGCCTGGAGCTGGCACGCCAGGATATGCGCCTGATCCGACGCCGACTGAACGAGCGGGTGGACTGATCGTGGAAGGTAGTCTGGGCTTTTTGTTCGCCGCGCTGGTCGTGGTGTGGGTCGGGATCATCGGGTACATCGTGGTGCTGAGCGGCCGGCTGGGGGCGCTGCAGCGGGAGCTGGAGAGCCTGAAGCGCCAGCACGGCGACGACGACGCCGAGAACGAGCCGGCCGGGTAGGCACGTCCCCGTTTCTGCCACCATTCTGCAGGCACTGCGGCGGCCGCCGGGGCGGGCGGATTCGGCAGCAGCGACGCACACGAAGACCGAAAGCGAGCATCCAGATGTCTCAGGAACAGAGCGGCGGCTTCGTCGGCCACTCCGGGAACCGCAGCGTCTCACGGTACGGCGATCCCGGCCTCGCTGGCTTCATCTCCCGGTCGTTCGCCAAGAGCATGGGCTTCTCGGACGAAGATCTGCGGAAGCCGGTCATCGGCATCGCCCAAACCTGGTCTGAATTCAACAACTGCCACCAGCACTTCAAAGAGCTGGCGGAGGCCGTCAAACGCGGAGTCTGGCAGGCCGGCGGTCTGCCGCTGGAATTCCCGACCATCTCCCTGGGCGAGATCTTCCTCAGCCCGACCAGCATGTTCTTCCGCAACCTGATGGCGGTGGACACCGAGGAGATGATCAAGGCCCAGCCGATGAACGGCGTGGTGCTGCTCGGTGCGTGTGACAAGACCATCCCCGCGCAGTTGATGGGGGCGTTCAGCGCCGACATCCCGACCATCATGCTGACGGGCGGCCCGACGCTCTCGGGGCGCTGGAACGGCCGTGATCTCGGAGCCTGCACCGACTGCCGTGGCTTCTGGACCGAGTACCGGGCCGGGACCATCGATCACGAGACGCTGACCGAGATCGAAGACTCGCTGTGCCGCAGCGACGGCCACTGCACCGTCATGGGCACCGCCAGCACGATGGCGAGCGCCTGCGAGGCGATGGGCATCGCGCTGCCGGGCAGCGCCGCGATCCCCGCCCCTGACGCACGCCGCCTCCGCATCGCCGAGGCGACGGGCAAGGCCATCGTCAAGATCGTCGCGGACGACGTGCGCCCGTCGAAGATCGTGACGCGGGCGGCGTTCGAGAACGCCATCCGCGTGATGATGGCGCTCGGCGGCTCGACCAACGCGGTGGTGCACCTGCTGGCGGTGGCCGGCCGCTTGAGCCTCGGCATCACGCTGGACGACTTCGACCGCATCGCCCGTGAGACGCCGCTGATCGGCAACATCCGCCCGAGCGGCAAGTGGCAAATGGAACAGCTCTTCGAGGCGGGCGGCATCCCGGCCGTGATGAACGAGCTGCTGCCGCTGCTGAACAGCGACTGCATCACCGTGACCGGCAAGACCGTCGCCGAGAACCTCGAGACGGCCTCTGTCAAGCGCCGCGACGTGATCTCGCCGCTCGGCGAGCCACTTTTGCCTGAGGGCGGCCTGGCGATCCTGCGCGGCAACCTCGCCCCCGATGGCGCCGTCATCAAGCACGCGGCCGGCACCCCGAGTCTCTTCAAGCATCGAGGACAGGCCATCGTCTTCACCAGCGTGGAGGACGTGACGGCGCGCATCGACGATCCGGACCTGCCGGTCACGAAGGATTCGGTGCTGGTGATGCAGAATGGCGGCCCGGTTGGCGCGCCCGGCATGCCTGAGGCCGGCAACATCCCGATCCCGAAGAAGCTGCTGGAGCAGGGCATCCGCGATATGGTCCGCATCTCGGACGCACGGATGAGCGGGACGGCCTACGGGACCGTGGTGCTGCATGTAGCGCCCGAGGCAGCTATCGGCGGCCCGCTGGCGCTGGTGCGCGACGGCGACTGGATCGAACTGGACGTGGAGGCGCGCACGGTCACGCTGGACGTGCCCGAGGAGGAGCTGGCCCGCCGCCGGGCCGCCTGGACGCCGCCCGCGCCGACCTACCAGCGTGGCTGGGGCAAGCTCTACGTCGAGACCGTGATGCAGGCCAACACCGGCGCGGATCAGACATTCCTGTTGCCTGTCAGGGAGAGCGCACCGGCCGAGGCGTAGGCGCGCGTGTGCCGACGCGCACCCATTCTGGGCATCAAACTCGGGCGCACGTGCGGTGGCATACTGATTGCAGCAGAGGGCGGCTGGCGGCCGGCCAGAGGCGGGCAGAAATTGCAGCCGAAAGCGCGCCGGATCTGGCTACACTTGAGACTGATAGCTGTACGGCTGAAGGAGGAGGACACCGTGTTTGGCTTCATTTTCGGCGCCGTGGTCGGCGTGGCCAGCTACTGGGCATACCAGCGGTACATTGTCGGTTCCGACGACGATGCGTTCGCCGATTTCGACACCGGTACGATCGACCGGCCGACCGCGAGCGAGGTGCATGGTCGCCCGTCTGAGACGGTCCCGGGCTACAGCGATCCGGCGGCCGGCTCGGCCAACCCGAGCGCGTAGTCTCGAATCCGCGCGCGGAGTGCAATCGCAGGCGGACAGGCCGGCGCACCGGCAGGGGCGGCAGCGTAGCCGCCCCTCTTTGCTGCTCCGCGCCATGCCTGGCCACAGACGCGGCGTCGCGCGTGGCTGAGCGCGCTCGGCGTGCCTACGAGACGATCATCCGGGCGGATGCCGATACGGTCTACCGCCTCGTGGCCGAGCTTGAGCTGTGGCCGGCCCTGATCCCGCACATCAAGTCGGCGCGGGTGGTCGAGCGGCTGGGACGCCACCGGCGAATTGTGACTGTACGGGCCTCGTGGCGCGGGCTTCCGGTCGGCTGGCGCGCCATCCAGCTCTCGGAGCCTGAGCGCCGCCGCGTGACGTTCCGCCACCTGATCGCGGCCACGCGGGGGACGACCGTGTCCTGGACCGTCGAGCCCGCCGGCGAGGACACCGTCCGGCTGCGCGTCGAGCAGCAGGTACGGCTCGCGCGCTTCGTGCCGGGCCGCTCACTGGTGCGCGCGATCGTAACTGAGCGCATCGGCCCGGAGATGGCCCGCCGGATGCTGGAGCGCATCCGCGAGATCGCCGAGGGCGGCTCGCTGGCGGGCCCAGACTGACCGTGCGCGGGTTCGCTGAACCGAACGGGGACCTCGCCCCCGACCCTGGGAAGCCCTCGCCCGCGATGAAGGTTCTCCCACCTACGCGCGGGGCAGCGGCACCTGCGCCACCTCGAACGAGCGGCGGGGCAGATCGCGGATCCGCTGGAGGAGGCCAAGGCGGCTCTCCTTGAGGGCCGGGTCTTCGGCCATCACCAGGACGTCGGTGAAGAAACGGTCGATGGGGTCTGCCAGGGGCAAGACGGCCGCCACAAGACCGTCGATATCGTCGGCGGACACGGCGGACGCCTGAGCCTCGGCCCGCTCGTATGCGGCCAGGAGCGCCGTCTCGGCCGGCTCCACCAGCAGCGCCGGATTGATGCTGAGCGCGCCATCGCGCGGGGCGATGCGGTCGGCCCGCTTGACACCGGCCATCAAGCGCTGGAAGTCCGGCGACGAGAGCGCCGCCTCCAGGCTGGCCGTCGTGGCGGCAGCGAGGCCCGGGCGGTCAGCCTGGACTGCCAACACCGACTCGACGATCTCCTTCATGCGGCCCTGTTCCACCAGCCAGTTTCGGAGCCGCTGGATCAGGAACGCCTGGAGGGCCGTTCGCCGCTCGCTGGACAGCGCGACCGGGACCTGCTGGGCGGCGAGGTCGATCAGACCGTCGAGCGACACCGGGCTCTTGAGCGCCACCAGGATGGTCAGGAGGCCGAGGCCGGCCCGCCGCAGCCCGTACGGATCCGACGAGCTGGTCGGTTCCAGGCCGGCCGCGAACGCCGCCACCAGCGTGTCGAGGCGATCTGTCACCGCCAGGGCTGTCCCGGCGGGCGTGGCCGGCAACGCATCGCCTGCGTGGCGCGGCTGGTAGTGCTCGGCGATGGCGCTGGCGACGCCGCTGCTCTCGCCAGCGGCGGCGGCGTACACACGGCCCATGACGCCTTGAAGCTCGGTCAGCTCGCGGACGAGGCCAGTGGCGAGATCGGCCTTGGCGAGATGCGCCGCCCGCCCGAGGGTCTGACTGTCGGCGTCGAGTTGGAGCGCCGAGGCGACGGGGGGCGCGAGCTGCTCCAGCCGTCCGGTCTTGTCGAACAGCGAGCCGAGACCTTCCAGGAAGGTGAGCTGCCGCAGCTCCGGCACGAATTCGGCCAACGGCTTCTGGAGATCCTGGCGGTAGAAGAACAGCGCGTCGGCGTAGCGCGCCCGCAGAACTTCCTCGTTGCCGTGTACGACGATGTCGGGCCGGTTGCGGCGCGCGTTCGCCACCGCCACGAACTTCGGCAACAGCTTGCCGTCCGGACCGTAGATCGGGAAATAGCGCTGATGCTTTTTCATGACCGTGACCAGCGCCTCGGCGGGGGCCTCCAGGGCGGCCGGATCGAAGCTCCCGAGCAGCGGCGTCGGCCACTCGACAAGGTTGGCGACCTCGTCCAGCAGGGCGTCGTCGGCGTCGAGCCTGCCGCCAACCGACGCTGCCAGCCGCTGGCTCTGGTCGAGGATCGCCTGCCGACGGGCAACCGTCGACAACTCGACCCCCAGCTCGGCCACGAGGCCACGGTACGCCGCCGCCGAGGCGACGGTCACCGGCGTCTGCGCCGAGCCGCGCGGCGGGCGCGTGCTGTCACCCGACCCGACGCGCGCTACCGTGGCCGGCACGACCTCGCCGCCCCACAGCGCCAGCAGCCAGCGCACTGGCCGCGAGAACGTCACCTCAGGCGTCTCCCAGTACATCGCGCGGCCGAAGCGGAGGCCGCCGTACAGCCTCTCGATGCACTCGCCCAGCAGCTCCAGGGCCGGCCGCGACTCGACTCGCTTGCGAGCCATCACATAGGTCCGTCCACCCTGCTCCTCGGTGGTCAGATCGTCAACCGACACGCCGTTGCTGCGAGCGAAGCCCTCGGCGGCGCGGGTCGGCTTACCCTCCTTGTCGAAGGCGGCTGAGGCCGGCGGCCCCTTCACGACCTCCTCGCGGACCGCCTCCTTGACGCCGACGCTGCTGGCCGCCAGTACGAGCCGACGGGGCGTCGCGTCGATGGTCAGGTTCTCGAAGGTCAGACCGGCCGCCGTCAGCGTGCCGGCCGCCCGCTCCTTGAGCTGGGCCACTGCCGACGCCGTGTCATCAGATGGCAGCTCCTCAACGCCGAGCTCGACCAGCAGATCGGCGCGGCGGGTCGGATCGAGGTCGGCCGCCGCCCGTGCAGAAACCGCTGGCGCGGCGCCAGTCGCCACGGCGGCAGCCTCGCCGTCATTTAACAGCGGATACCCCAGGCGTTCGCGCTGCTCGGCGAACGCCGTCGCCGCTCGCCGCGCCAGCTGCCGCATCCGCCCGAGGTAGGCTGCCCGCTGCGTCACGCCGACGGCGCCGCGCGCGTCCAGCAGGTTGAAGGTGTGCGAGCACTTCAGCACCAGGTCGAGGCCCGGCCCGACCATGTCCCGGTCGAGCGTCCGCTTCGCCTCACCCTCGTACAGGTCGAAGATAGTGCGGAGCGTCTCCACGTCGGCCAACTCGAAGTTGTAGGTGCAGTGCTCGATCTCGGGCTGGCGGTAGATGTCGCCGTAGGTCACGCGGTCGTTCCAGCGGACCTCAGTCATCGCCTTGACGCCCTGCAGGTACATGGCGATCCGTTCGAGACCGTAGGTGATCTCGACGGCCGGCGGGTTCAGGTCGAAGCCGCCGCTCTGCTGGAAATAGGTGAACTGGGTGATCTCCAGCCCGTCGAGCCAGACCTCCCAGCCCAGCCCCCACGCGCCCAGCGACGGCGACTCCCAGTTGTCTTCCACGAAGCGGACGTCGTGGTCCTGGTCGCTGATGCCCAGCTCGGCGAGGCTGGCGAGGTACAGGCCCAGCGGGTCGGCCGGGGCCGGCTTCAGGATGACCTGATACTGAAAGTAGTGCTGAAAACGGTTCGGGTTCTCGGCGTAGCGGCCGTCAGCCGGCCGGCGCGAGGGCTGCGGATAGGCCACAGACCACGGCTCAGGGCCGAGCACACGCAGGAACGTCGATGGCGCAGCCGTTCCAGCTCCGACCTCGACATCGTAGGGCTGTGCCACGACGCAGCCCTGCGCCGCCCAGTACGCGTCAAGTCGCATGATGATGTCTTGGAACGTCAGGCCGGTCATCGTCCCTCCGAAGATACTCGGAGTTATAACCCCCATCAGGGCCGCTCGCAGACTCGACCGGGGCACGCCGCCGAGTCGCCGGTGCAGACCGCCCACGCCGACCAACCTGCTCACCTGACACCATCCGCTCGGGAGGCCATCCTGCGCCAGATCTACCCCTCAGACGCTGCCCGCGACGTGCCACAGGACGAGGTATATGGCGGCCTTGAGCTGCCCGCCGGGCCGAGTGTATCGGGCGCGCGGCCGTACATCATCCTGAACATGGTCTCGACCGTCGATGGTAAGGTGGCGCTGGCCGGCTCGGCGGCGGGGATCGGCAGTCGAGCCGACCGGCTGGTGATGCGGCAGGTGCGCTCGCTGGTGGACGCCGTCATCATCGCGGCAGGCACGCTCAGAGCCGAGATCTGCGATCCGCGCGTCGACCTCCCGTTCGTTCGGCGGCGGCTGGAACGCGGACTGGCCGGCCAGCCGCTGGCGGTCGGCGTGTCGGCATCGCTCGACCTCGAGCCGACGAACCGCTTCCTCGTGAACGGTCGCGAACGGACGGTGCTGATCACGACGCGGGAAGCGCCCGCCACGCGGGAAGCTCGCCTGACGCCGTACGCCACGATCCTCCGTCACGGCCAGGGCAGGGTCGATCTGGCGGCGGCGCTCAGGACGCTCGCCGCCGACTTCGGGGTGCGACTCCTGCTCTGCGAAGGCGGCCCGAGCCTGAACCAGCAGTTGCTGGACGCCGGCCTGATCGACGAACTCTTCTGGACGCTCGCGCCGAAGCTGGCGGGCGGCGCCGGCAAGACGATGCTCCAGGGGCCATCCCCGACCGCGCGAATCGCGGCGCGTCTGGAGCTGGTCTCGTTGTTCGAGGAGGCGGGCGAGCTGTTCGCGCGATACCGGCTGCCGCGCGGGGCCTCAGGGGCGTACCTTCGCCAGGGTGATCGCACGTTCGTTGATGTTCCCGGAACGCCGTGAAACGCGCAGTCGGGGGTTGAAACCGCCGCCGACCATCGGGCGTCGCGCTGTGGCGCAGGGAGATACCCGTCGCCTCGCAGGCACCGAAGCCCGTCGCAGCGCGATGGTGTACGGTAGGCGGGGCTTTCAAGCCCTGACGATGCTGCTCGATGTGCCCAGCGTGCAATCGCCCCGGTACCTTCGCTGGCGGACGGCTCCCGGCGACGGGTAGCATCCGCCCCGCAAGCGCACGTGACGACGGGAGAGCGCACCGATGCAGATCACCGAGATTCGTTCGCGGGCCGTGTCGGTCCCGCTGGAGATCCCGATTCGCTCGGCGATTCGTGTGAGCGACCGCGTTGACATCGTGGTGATCGACGTGCTCACCGACACCGAGATCGTCGGCCAGACCTACATCCAGGCGTTCGGGCCGCACCAGGCGCGGGCCGTCCGTGCCCTGGTGGCCTACCTGGGCGACGCCCTGCGCGGCGAGAACCCGATCCTGTCTTTGCGCTGCTGGCAGGTCATGGACCGGGCGATCAACCTGCTGGGCCGGGGCGGCATCGCGACCTTTGCGCTCTCTGGGATCGACTGCGCCATCTGGGACATCGTCGGCAAGGCCAGCCAGTCGCCGGTGGCCATGCTGCTCGGAGCGGCGGGCGACCGGTGCGCGGCGTACCAGAGCGCTGGCCTCTGGCTGGAAGATCCGACCACGCCGATCCTCTCGGAGCAGGCCCAGGCGTTCGTGGAGCAGGGCTTCCACGGCGTGAAGATGCGCGTCGGGCGTGCCGATCCCGAGGCCGACATGCTGGCCGCGCAGGTCGTCCGAGAGGCGATTGGGCCGCAGATCATGCTGATGATGGACGCGAACCAGGGGTGGTCAACCCCGCGCGCCATCGGCGTCGGGCGCTCGTTGCAGCAGTTCGAGCCGCTGTGGATCGAGGAGCCGGTCGATCACGACGACTTCGCGGGGCACGCCGAGGTCGCCCGGGCCCTGACCGCCCCCATCGCGACCGGCGAGAACGTCTACATGCCGCGGGGCTTCAAGCAACTGATCGACGCCGGGGCCTGCGACATCGTGATGCCTGACGTGCAGCGCGTCGGCGGTGTGACGGGGTGGATGCGCGTAGCCGCGATGGCCGAGGCCGCCCGTCTGCCGATTGCCAGCCATCTCTTCCCCGAGATCTCGGTCCATCTGCTGGCGGCCAGCCCCACGACGCACATCCTCGAATACATGCCGTGGGCGCAGCCGATCCTCGCCGAGAAGCTGGTGGTTCAGAACGGGGCGGTCTTCGTGCCGGCGCTGCCGGGCCTCGGGCTGGTCTTCGACGAGGCGGCCATCGAGCGCTTCGCCTACGACTGAGGCGATACGCGGATGCGCCCTCCGTACGTGTTTGCGATGCATCCGCAGCTTCTTCTGTCTCATTCGCGGCACGATATGTCGTGCTGCGGCACGCTCTCTGCATTGTCAGGGGTAGTGTTCTGATGAGCCGAGCACGACTACGGCTGAGGCGACCGGCTTGCTGAAGCTCTGGAATCCTCGCCCGCTGACTGCAGAGGTGGAGAAGATGGCCGCAATGGGACCGTACGACAGCAGCCTTCAGATGTTCGTGCAGACGCCGCGCGAGATCGACATGACGCGGTTGGCGTTCATGCGATGGCTGGCGGAGGCCGGCCGGCTGGAGCATCGAATCGCCGGCCCGTCGAGCGGTCCGCTGGCCGGACAAGAGCAGCCGCGCTCCAGTCCGACAGCCCCGGTGGCAGTGTAGCCCGACCACCCGCCCAGGAGAGAAGGACGGCCGCCAGGGCGATTGCACGTTCGTTGATGTTCCCGCAACGCCACGAAACGCGCAGACGGGGGTTGAAACCCCCGTCTACGGTCATGCCGTCGCTGCGCGACGGACGACGGGAACACCGTCGACGGGCGCGACGGGAGCGTCGCGAAGCGACTGCAGGATGGTAGACGGGGCTTTCAAGCCCCGACAACGCTGCACGACCCGCCCAACGTGCAATCGCCCTGGGACGGCCGCCCCGATCTGTCGGGCCGGCCGTCTGTGTCTGTCGGTCGCAGGCTGTGCTACAGAGCGGCCGTGAGCGCATCCCCCACCTCGCGCGAGCTTTCGCGGCCGGCGGGCAGAACCCCGAAGTACTTCGCCCGCGGATGGTGGATCACCAGCGCCACGGTGCTGTGCTCCGGATCGAGCTGATCGCCCTCGGTCAGGTGGAGGCCGATCCGGTCAGCGCCAAGCGCCTTCAGGACTGGCCGCTGCTGCGCGAGATCGGGACACGCGTTGTAGCCCCAGCTGTAGCGGCGGCCACAGTCCTCTGGCAACCCGAGATCGGCGCGCACCCGCCGGTTGACGACCTCGGCCAGCGCCTCGGCCACGGACGAGGCCAGACCGCGGATGTAGAGGCCACGGCTGTACTCGCCTTCGCGCTCCAGGCGCTCGTAGACGGCTTCGGTCTGACGGCCGGTCGTGACAGCCTGGAATGCGACAAGGTCTGGCCGTCCGCCGATTGGCTGGAAGTAGTCGGCCAGACACAGCTTCTCGCCGCCGGCCTGCCGTGGGAACGGCAGCCGCATCAGCTCGTCCTCGTGCTTCGGATCGTTCGGGTCGAGCACCACCAGCTCGTTGCCGTCGGCGACGGCCGGGTAGAAGCCGTAGACGGCATGGCCGCGCAGCCAGCCCTCGCGGATCGACTCGGCCTTGAGCTCCTCCAGCAGCGGCAGGAACTCGGTCTCGATCAGGCGCTGCCGCTCCGTCTCGTCGATCTTGCGAACGCCCCAGTGCAACCGGAACAGCGTGTTCAAGTCAAGGTGCGGCCAGACCTCCTCCAGCGGCACCTCGATCTGCTTCGCGCCGAGGAAGGCCGGGCGCGGCGGCGTCACCGGCGCCACCGCCGAACGGCCCGTCACGGCCTCGGCGACGGCCTTCGGGGCTTGCCGGCTGGCGTGGGCCACGGCTTCCTGGTGGATGCGGTCCACCATCATCGAGCGCTGCTCGGGATCGCTGAGACCGTCCATGATCTCCAACCCCTCGAAGGCGTCCTTGCAGTAGAAGACCCCACCCTCGTAGGGGTTGCCGTCTGGGAGCAGCGCCGCCCGCCGCCCGAACGCCCGGTTGATCGCCGCCCCGCCGATCAAGACCGGGATGTTCAGGTTGCTGGCCGCCAGCTCCTGGACGCAGATCGGCATCTGGCGCGAGGTGGACACCAGCAGGGCCGAGAGGCCGATGGCATCCGCCCCGACCTCCTTCGCCTTCTCGATGATCGTAGCGACCGGCACCTGCTTGCCCAGGTCGTAGATGGTGTAGCCGTTGTTGGAGAGGATCGTGTTGACGAGCGACTTCCCGATGTCGTGCACGTCGCCGTAGACGGTCGCCAGGACAACCTTCCCCTTGGTGTAGCCCTCGCGCTTTTCGAGGAACTGCTCCAGATGGCTCACGGCCTTCTTCATCGCCTCGGCGCTCTGGAGCACGAACGGCAGGATCAGCTCACCCGCGCCGAACTTGTCGCCAACGTCCTTCATAGCTGGCAGCAAGATGTCGTTGAGGACGTCGACCGGCGAACGGGTCAGCAACGCCTCGTCCACGACGGCCTCGATGCCGTCCTTCTTGCGGAACAGGATGCGGTTGTGTAGACGCTGCTCGACGGGCAGATCGACGTCGGCGTCCGCCGCGCCGCCGCCCGAGGAGACCTCAACGCCCTCGAAGCGGGCGATGAAGCGCGGCAGCGCATCGGGCTTCCGGTAGTAGATCAGGTCTTCGGTGATCTCACGCGCGTCGGCCGGGATCTCGGCGTACGGCGTGATGTGGCTCGGGTTGACGATAGCCGCGTCCAGCCCGGCCTCGACGCAGTGGTGCAGGAAGACCGAGTTCAGGACGCCGCGCGCCGCCTGCGACACGCCGAACGAGACGTTGGAGACGCCGAGCGAGGTCAGCACGCCCGGCAGCTCCTCCTTGATGCGGCGGATGCCCTCGATGGTCTCGGCAGCGTCGTAGACCAGCTCTTCCTGGCCGGTCGTGACCGGGAAGGTCAGCACGTCGAAGATCAGATCCTCGGGCCGCAGCCCATGCTCGTCGACGGCGATCTGGTGGATGCGCTTCGCGATCTCCAGCTTCCGCGCGGCGGTGTGGGCCATCCCGACCTCGTCGATGGTCAGCGCCACCACCGCCGCGCCGTGAGTCTTCGCCATCGTCAGGACGAGATCGGCCTTCTCGCGGCCGGCCTCCAGGTTGATCGAGTTGACGATCGAGCGGCCAGGATTCGCCTCGAGCGCCGCGCGGACCACGTCGGGCTCGGTCGTGTCGATCACCAGCGGCGCGTCAACGCCGGCCCGCAGCCGCTTGACCACCTCGACCATCTGGTGCGCCTCGTCCGAGCGCTCGGTGAGCGCAACGCAGACGTCGAGAACGTGAGCGCCGCCGTCCACCTGCTCGCGGGCCACGTCAAGGATGGCGTCGTAGTCGTCGGCCAGCAGCAGCCGCTTGACTTTGCGACTGCCCTGGCTGTTGACCCGCTCCCCGATCAGGAGCGGCGGCGGCTGCTGGAGCAGGTCCTGCGCCCGCATGGCGCTGGCAACGCGCGGCACAAACGGCGCCTGGAAGACCCGCCGGCGCGGCCCGTGCACGGCCGTCCGCAGGGCATGAATGTGTTCGGGGGTCGTGCCGCAGCAGCCGCCGACCGCCGCCACGCCGTACTCGTCCACAAACTGCCGCAGTTGCTCGGCCATCGGCTCCGGTTCGAGCGGATAGACCGCCCGACCGTCGACGTTGATCGGGATGCCGGCGTTCGGGATGACGGTCAACGGCACGCGCGCCAGTTCGGACATGGTGCGGATCGGCACGCGCATGTAGTCCGGGCCGGTCGAGCAGTTCAGCCCGATGACGTCCGCGCCAGCATGCTCGAGGATCACGATGGCGGCAGCCACGTCCGTCCCGAGCAGCATCCGCCCGGACGTGTCCAGCGACACCTGGGCCTGAATCGGCACGCGCCGCGTACCCTGCTCGAAGGCCCGCAGGATGCCGGCGATGGCCGCCCGCACCTCGAGGATGTCCTGTGCCGTCTCGATGAGCAGCACGTCTGCGCCACCATCGACGAGCGCACGCCCCTGCTCCTCGAAGATGTCCATCAGCTCGGCGAACGTGATCTTCGAGAGCGTCGGGTCGGTGGTCGCCGGCAGGAATCCTGTCGGGCCGATCGAGCCGGCCACGAAGCAGGCCGTGCCACGGCGCGCGGCCTCGGCGTCTGCCGCCTGCCGCCCCAGTTCGGCGGCACGCCGGTTGATCTCGTAGGTCTGGTCGGCCAGCCCGTACTCGTCGAGCTTCGGCCGGCTTCCCCCGAACGTATCGGTCTCGACAACGTCGGCACCGGCCTCCAAGAAGGCCCGGTGGATGTCCAGCACGACATCCGGGCGGGTCATGATGAGCGCTTCGTTGCAGCCCTCAAGCGTCCGTCCGCCGAAGTCGTCGGCCGTCAGGTTGCGCGCCTGCACGCTGGTGCCGGTCGCTCCATCGTAGATCAGGACGCGCTCTCGGAGGGCTGCAAGGTAGTCTTGGGTCACGCTCACGATCCATCCGGGGGATACCGGTATTGTCGCGGTTCGCCCCGGAGGCACGCCAATCTCGGACCTGGGCGGCAGTCCGTCTCCGAGTGTGCCCCGCCACGCTGTCGCGGAGGCTGCTACCATCGGCCAGACATCGCCAGTTGGTGGGAGCATCGTGGGAGATCAGCAGGCCGGCGCATTCCGCGCCATGGAGAGCAGGTTCTTTGACGTGCCATGTGTGACGCTGTCAGACGCCGACGCCGGCAGCGAGGCGATTGTTGTGCCGTCACTCGGGTTCGCTTGCGTGGCGTTCAGGATCCAGACGCCGCGGGGGGGATGGTCCGTGCTGGCCGAGCCGCCCGACCATGACAGCCTGGTCAACCGGACGACGCGTTACGGCATCCCGATCCTCTACCCCTGGCCGAACCGGATTCGGGATGGCAAAACGCGCTTCGGCGGGCGCGACCTCCAGTTTCCGCTGCCGCCGAACGGCCCGCACGCCATTCACGGCGTCGCTCGGGCGCGGGCCTGGACCGTCGATGCCAGCGGCGCTGACGCCGAAGGCGCGTTCTGTCGAGCCAGCATCGTCCTCGGGACGGATGCCGACGATGTCTGGCCGTTCGCCACCCAATTGCGCGTCGAGTATCGCCTGAAGGGCCGCGAACTGTTCGTGATCGCCGAAGCCGCGAACCTCGGGAGTGAGCCGATGCCGATGGGGTTCGGCACGCATCCGTGGTTCGGGATGCCGCTCGGAGCGGGTGGCAGCAAGGAGACGCTCGAAGTGCGGGCGCCGGCGCGGGCATTCTGGGAGCTGGACGAGACGCTGTGCAGCACCGGGGCGGTCAAGCCGGTCAGCGAGGGGTTCGACGCCCGCGAGTGGCACGCCATCGGCGACACCTTCATCGACGACGTGTACACGGATCTGCCGCTGACTGACGGCTGGTTCACCGCCGAGATCCGCGACCCTGCCAGCGGCCGGCGGGTGGCGGTCCGCTCCGACGCGGCGTTCCGCGAGCACGTGGTCTTCGCGCCGCGTCACGGGCAGGCGGTCTGCCTGGAGCCGTACACCTGCGCCACGGACGCCTTCAACCTCGACGCGCGCGGAATCGACGCCGGGACCATCGTGATGGAGACGGGCGACACCTGGCGCGGCGTGTCGGTGATCGAAGCAAGCTCCTGACGCGCTGAGCGAAATAATCGGGGAAGACCCTCACCCCCGGCCCCCAAAGCCGTTCAGCGAGGACGCCATCCGCACCGCGAGCGTCAGCGAGTCGAACCTGCGACCATTCGGGTCCACTCGCTGACGCTCATGGTACGGAATCACGACCTCTCTGAACGGCACTGGGAGTGAGGGCCTGGCCTCCCCGCGCTCCTACCCCTTCATCGCGGCGATGACGGCCTCCGAGGTGATCGGCACCTCGGTGATCCGCGCGCCGATGGCGTCCTTGATCGCGTTGGCGATGGCAGGCATGCACGGGATCAGTGGCGGCTCGCCGACGCCCTTCGCGCCGTACGGCCCGAAGTCAGACGCCACCTCGACCTGGATCGCCTCGATATTCGGGGCGTGGCCTGCCGAGGGCAGCGCGTAGTCGAGGAAGCTCTGCGTGGTGATCTGCCCGGACTCGTCGTAGGCCATGCGCTCGTACAGAGCCTGCCCGATGCCCTGGACGATGCCGCCGACGATCTGCCCGTCGACCTCGGCCGGGTTGATCGCGAAGCCCACGTCCTGGCAGGCCACGTAGTCCAGAATCTTGACCTTGCCGGTCTCGGTGTCCACGGCCACCCGCACGGCGTGGGCCGCGAACGCCGGCGACTGGTTCGTGATCGCCGAGGAGCCCCGACCGTAGACCGGCTCCTTGGGCGACCCTGGCCCCATCGTCAGCGAAGCGATCTTCTGAAGCGTCGTGCTCCGGTCTGGCACACCCTTCACGCGAACCGCGCCGTCGACGATCTCGATGTCGTCCACGTCGGCTTCGAGCAGGCCAGACGCGATGTTGAGCACCTGCAGGCGCGCATCCTCAGCCGCCTTCTGGACGGCCAGCCCGACCGTGTACAGCGTCTTGGAGCCACCCGCGCCGCCGGAGTACGGGGCGTTGGACGAATCGCCCCGGGTGATGATGACCTGCTCGGGCGTCAACCCGAACGCCTCAGCCGTGATCTGCTTGAAGCTGGTGTCCGTGCCGCTCAGGTCCACCGATCCGAGGACCGCCGTCACGGTGCCATCCGGATTCAGGCGGCAGATGGCCGTGGCCGGCTCAAGTCCGCCCGGCCAGCCGCCCAGGGCCATGCCGACGCCCTGCTTGACCGTGCCGTTGCTCTGCTTCTTGGCGACAAGCGCCCGGTAGCGACTCTCCAGCTCGGACATGCACTGTTTGAGGCCGATCTTCGGCCAGGGCACGTTGTTCGGGCGCAGGGTGCCCTCGTCGGCCGCGTTCTTGTTCCGCAGCTCGAACGGATCCATGCCCAGCTTCTCAGCCAGCATATCCACGGTGGACTCGGCGGCGAACGCCGCCTGCACCGCGCCCGGACCGCGATAGGCGCCGGCCGGCGTCTTGTTGGTCAGCACCTCGTAGCCACGGATGTCGATAGCCTCGTAGTTGTACGACGCGCCGAGCAGCAGCGACCCGATGGAGAGCGGCGACCCGGAATAGGCGCCCGTGTCGAATACGACCTTCGCCTGCATCGCCGTGATAGCGCCATCCTTCTTCGCCCCGAGCTTGATCGTCCAGACGGACGGCGGGGCCGGATTGGCGGCCAGGAAGTCGTCCATGCGGGTGTATTCGAGGCGGATGCTGCGCCCAACCTTCACGGCGACGGCGGCGGCCAGCGCCTCGGTCAGCATGAACTTCCCGCCGAAGCCACCACCGATGGTCATGGCGACCACCTTGACCTTGCTGTTGGGGAGGCCCAGGGCGGCGGCGACTTCGTTGCGGGTGTAGAAGATGGCCTGGGTGCTGGTGTAGACCGTGATGTCGCCCAGCGGATCGACGCTGACGGCGACAACCTGCGGCTCCATGTAGCCCTGGTGCACCATCGGCAGCCGGTAGGTCTCCTCAACCACGACGTCGGACTCGGCCAGCACCTTGTCGATGTCGCCGCGCGTGAAGTGCAGGTTGGACGACACGTTGGCCGGCAGCACCTCGTCAGACGCCGCGCCGCCGCCGCCGCCACCGTGCATGGCCGCCTCGGCGTTCTCCTCCAGCGGACCGTCGCCGCGCGTATGCGGCGCGTCGGCCTCCAATGCCGCCAGCAGGTCAACCGCCGCGTCCTGTGGGTCGTACTCGACGTCGACCAGCGCCACGGCGTCCTCGGCGGCAGCCCCGGACTCGGCGACCACGACGGCGACCGGGTGCCCGTGGTAGAGGGCGCGGTCACGAGCCATGAAGTCGCGCTTGCGGGAACCGGAACCCGGCTCGACGAAGGGCAAGTCACCCGCACGGTAGACGCCGACCACGCCCGGCACCTTCTCGGCCTCGGACGTGTCGATGCTGACGATCCTGGCGTTCGCATACGGACTCAGGACGAGTCGGGCGTGCAGAAGGCCGGGGATGCGCAGGTCTCCCGTGAAGCGCGCCTGTCCGGTCACCTTCTCGGGACCATCGACGCGCGGCAGCGACCGTCCAACGACGGCGTACTCTGGCATGTAGTGGCTCCTCGATGGCTTCATAAGCCGCCGCACCAGCTCTCCACAGCCGGCAGCAGGCGGGACGGGCCGCGCAGGTCAAACACCGTGCGACCGTTACGATGATAGCCCGCGTGACTGGTTCGCGTCCGCAGTTCGGGCCACGGGCACAGGGCGATTGCATGTTGATGTCGTCGTGCCGCCGCGTCGGGGCTTGAAAGCCCCGCCTACGATCCTGCAGTCGCTGCGCGACGCTCCAGTCGCACCAGTGCCGGCTGTTCCCGACGGCCGTCGCGCAGCGACGGCGTGACTGTAGGCGGGGACTTCAGTCCCCGACCGCCCGTTCCATGATGCTTCGGGGACACCAATGAACATGCCATCGCCCTGATGCTGCTACCAGTGCAATCGTATGTTGAGCGCGTCGTGCCGCCTCGTCGGGGCTTGAAAGCCCCGCCTACCATCCTGCGGTCGCTGCGCGACGCGCCAGTCGCACCAGTGCCTGCCGTTCCCGACGGCCGTCGCGCAGCGACGGTGTGACTGTAGGCGGGGACTTCAGTCCCCGACCGCCCGTTCCGTGATGCTTCGGGGACACCAATGAACATGCCATCGCCCTGTCACTCACCCAGGGCGATGGCATGTTGATGTCGTCGTGCCGCCTCGTCGGGGCTTGCGGCATTTCGGGAACACCCATGAACAGGCACGTGCCCAGGCCCTTTGAGCAGCCCGTGCGAGAGCATACAGGTACACAGCCGCCCTGCCGATGTACAACACTCTCCAGTGCCCGGAATCGCGCTGGGCGCCTTGGCGACAGGAGAGGGAGAGACGGTGGAGGCTCAGGAGCGGCGCATCGAGCTGCCGGGCATCACGCTGCGGGTGCGGGAGTGGGCGGCGGCTGGCTCGCCCATCGTGCTGGTGCACGGCCTGGCATCCAACTCGCGGATCTGGGACGCGGTGGTCCCGCACCTCACGCCCCACCATCATGTCGTCGCGCTCGATCAGCGCGGGCACGGCCTCAGCGACCGCCCCACGGACGGCTACGCCTTCGCGCGCGTCGTGGGCGACCTTCACGGCGTCATCGGCGCCCTCGGGCTGCAACGGCCGACCCTCGTCGGCCACTCCTGGGGCGGGAACGTCGTCCTCCAGTACGCCGCCACCCACCCGCAGGCCGTGCAGGGGCTGGTGCTGGTGGACGGCGGCTTCATCGAGCTGTCCGCCTTCCCCGGGCGGGACTGGGAGACGGTCAGCGTCGAGATGGCCCCGCCAGACCTGACCCACTTCACGCTGGACGAGCTGCTGGAGCGCGCCCGCACCTCGCGGGACTACTGGAATCCAGCCGGCGAGGCGACCCTCCGCACCAGCTTCGAGGTCCGGCCCGATGGGCGGATTCAGCCCCGCCTGCGCCGTGAGGATCACCTGGAGATCCTGCGGGCGCTCTGGGAGCAGAGGCCGTCCACGCTCTACCCGCGGGTCACCGCGCCGACCCTCCTCGTGCCGGCCCGCCGCTCCGACGCGACAGGCCGGGCCGCCGAGATGGCCCCCTTGCGTACCCAGCTGGTCGAGCGGGCGGCGACGACCCTCCCGAACGGCCGGCTCCAGTGGTTCGAGGAGACGGTGCACGACATCCCCCTGCAGCGGCCGGCCGAGCTGGCCCAGGCGATCCTCTCGGTGGCCGGCGCTTCGTGAGCGAGCGCGACCATCGCGACGAGGGCCGGCCGGAGCAGCGGCATATGGGCCACGGTGAGCCGCACGCTCGGCAGCATCCGGGGGCGCACAGCCGGCCGCGCGCCGAGGGCAAGCCGTGGGGGGGCAACGGCAGCACCGGGCGGCTGGTGCCCCGCCGCCGGCCGGCCGAGCCGCCGACCAGTGCGCCGCCCATCCCGTTCGACGGCCGCCCCATCCTCGTGACGCTCGTCGGGGACGAGCCGCTCGCGCCGCTGGTGCTGGCGCAGCACCTCAACGCCGGCCGCGTGATCTGCATCGGGCTGCCGGTCGTGGAGTGGCGCGTCGAGCCGCTGCTGGAGATCCTGCGGCAGCACGGCTGCTCGCCGGCCTGGATACCGCTCAGCATCCTGGACGTGCCGGCCGGGGTGGACGAGATCGAGCAGCGGCTCGGCTTCCAGAACGGCGATCCCGTCATCTTCGACCTGACCAACGCACGCGGGGTTCTGGGGTTCGCCCTGTACGAGCTGGCCCACCGCCGCGAGTCCGTCGCACCTGAGCGCAACCGGCTGGTCCGGGTAGACTGGAGCGACCGCACCCTGCGCGCCATCAGCCCGGACGACACCGCCGCCGAGCCGCTCCGTGCGAACGTCGGGCTGGCGGACTACCTGGGCGTCCACGGCAAGGCGCTGCTGGGACGTGAGCGCACCCCGGGCAGCCCCTCGCCGTTCGGAGAGGCGGCCCGCCGGCTGGCCCGCTCGATCCCGCAGGCGCGCCCGCTGATCGAGGCAACCCACCGTGGCGGGGCCGACCGGCCGCTGCGGATCCACCACCGGCGCGCCTCGGCCCACCTGATCGACGGGCTGACCTGGGATGGTGTGCTCGAGCAGCGCGGCGACGCGGTCTACGCCACCAGCATGCGGGCGTTCCAGTTCCTGCATGGCCGCTGGCTGGAAGAGTACCTGTTCGAGATCGCAGATGCCTCCGGCCAGTTCGACGATTGCGCCTCCGGGGTCCGCTTCCGCTGGACGTTCGCGGGCGAGGAGCGGCCAGCCGGCCAGCTCGACGTAGACAACGAGATCGACTTCGCAGGGACGGCGGCCGGCCGCGCAACCATCGCCTCCTGCAAGACCGGCGGCCACGACGTGAACGGCCCCCTCTACGAGCTGCTGACGCTGGCCGAGCGCGCGGCCGGCCGCTCGGTGGTGACCGTCTTCGCGACGACCGACACGCTGGATCGGGCGGCGCGGCACCGGGCAGCGGCGCTCGGCGTGCGGGTGGCCGACGCGACGCGTCTCCCCAACCCTGACACCGTGCTGGAGCTGCTGCTCAACGGCGTGTCGGCGACGCGGTCCGCCGCGGACGAGCACCAGGACGCGCCCGGCCCACACGCCGCCCGCGCTCCACGACATCGCCGCCGAGACGCCCACCAGGAGGCCCCTCGTGCATAGCCCCTTCGAGCCTGACGAGCTGCTCTTCGAGGACGACGAGCTGCCACAGCAGCCCAACCCCTCGCTTAACCTCGCGGCGCGCACCGGCCGCCCCACCGAGGACGAGCAGCTGCTGATCAGCCCGACCCAGAAGACGCCGAGCCAGCGCGCCGACGATTTCACCCACACCGACCCGTGGCGGGTGCTGCGCATCCAGGGCGAGTTTGTGGCTGGCTTCGACGCGCTGGCAGATGTCGGCCCCGCCATCACGATCTTCGGGTCGGCCCGCACCCCGCGCACCGACCCGATGTACGGGGTGGCCGTCGCCACGGCCCGGCGGCTGGCGCGGTCCGGCTTCGCGATCATCACCGGCGGCGGCCCGGGCATCATGGAGGCCGCCAACCGAGGCGCGCGCGAGGGGAAGGGGCGGTCCATCGGCTGCGGCATCGAGCTGCCACACGAGCAGGGCCTGAACGCCTTCGTGGACGAGGCCGTCAACTTCCGCTACTTCTTCGTCCGCAAGACGATGTTCGTGAAGTACGCCGAGGGATTCGTGATCTTCCCGGGCGGCTTCGGCACGCTGGATGAGCTGTTCGAGGCGCTGACGCTGATCCAGACCAGCAAGGTCCGCAACTTCCCGGTGGTGCTGGTCGGCACGGCGTACTGGAAGGGGCTGATCGACTGGGCGCGCGGCACGATCCTGGCCGAGGGGAAGATCGGGCCACACGACCTGGATCTGCTGCAGTGCACGGACGACCCGTCCGAGGTCGAGCGGATCGTGGTGGACTGCTACAACCGGAACTGCGCCGGGCGCTAGCGGCTGGGGGTGAGGTCCGCGAAGGAAGACATCTTGACGTTTGAACGCCCGATTTGACGCAAGTGGGCAATCGAGCGGGCTTGCGGTGCGCTCGGCGGCGTGCTATTCTTCCCGAAGGCGTCCGCGACTGTATGTCGTTGGGCGCTTTTTTGTGCACTGGAGCGGTCGGCCGCCGCGACGGGCACAGGCCTGAACTCCCGCGATCGGCCGTTGCGAGCAACGATGGCAAACCCCGTACAGACCACAACCGAACAGGAACGTGAGGCTCATACGTGACGTGTGATTCCTCTCTGGCGCACGTCGCCGGCTCGTTCGGGCTGGGGCAGGCGCCTGGAACAGCCGGCCCTGCTGGGACGTCTCTCCTGGCACGGCCAATCGCAGAGCAGCCCCTGGACGGCCGGCGCCATCTCGGAGCAGCCTGGCCCGCTCGACGGGCGAACGCCTTCCAGATGGCCGGCCAGGCGCACCTGCGACGCGCATATCCCGGGCGCTTCGGCGCCCAACCACGAGTCCTCCTTCGTGTCCCGCTCCTTGACAACCGCAGATTGGTGCTGAGAGACCAACTGGCAGCCCCGTCCGGCCTGGGCCGGCAGCGGGCGGCTGCCCTGGTTCCATCTCTCCTTGCCCGGTATGCGGCGGTGGGACGCCGGTCCGCGTGGCGCAGTCTCCAGACCTGGGAGCGGCCCGCGGACTCCTGAACGCAGACAGCCTGCGCGCGGGACTGGACCGTTCGACTCGGTCTGCCGGGCCCCGTGAAGCCCTCGACGTCCTGCTGGGAGATGGAGCCATCCGCCGCGTTGCCCGGGAGCGATCCGGGGCCGTGCGGCTCGCGTCCAGGAGGACGCCGAGGGCTTCATGGCAGGCGCTGGGGAACGACGCCCCCCATCGCCGGGACAACTGCATCCCCGCACGGCACGTCCGGAGCGGGAAACCTGGGGGCATGGCGGAATTGGCAGACGCGATTGACGACGTCCTCGCTCAGATCTCGCCCGGGTATGGCTCGGGCCGGAGGGCAAGGGTTACCTCAACGACTTGGAAGAGTGTCCAGGTTCGAATCCTGGTGCCCCTACCAGCAGCAGCCGCGCGGCTGCTGCTCCCCGCCAACGGAGGTTGTGGCTCTGCGGAGAGCGCGGGCGGATTCCCTGGCCGTCTCCTTGTCCGTCTTCCTGGCGGGCCGTAGGTTGAGGGTTATCAAGAGACGCCCGAGGTCCAGGTTCGACTCCTGGCGCCTCCACCATGTTCTTCCCCCTTCCCTCTTCCGACGCACTCGCCTACGCCACCCGGCGTGGGCGGCTGGCGTCCACCCTCCTGGGAGACGTAGCTCGTGGCATGAGCGCCCTAACGCCTTTGACCACAATTTGCCTGCCGTGGGACCACCCACGCGGGCCGAAGGCTGAAGGTTACCGCCTTAACGCGGGGAGGACCGGGTTCGAATCCCGGCGTCTTCCACCAGCCGCGCGCGGGCCGACGCAGCTCGGTTCTCGGTTCTTCAAGTTCGATTCTTGACACATGTCGCGGCGTGAGGGCACCCTCCCGCACCAGCGTGTGGTCCGAGCCGCACCCACTTGCCCGCACGGCTGCAACTGACGCCCCGTCCCCGGTGGGGAACATCGTGGCCGACTGCATCGCCGATGTCATCAGCGTCCTCGTAGACACTGCCGCGAGGACGATCTCTGCTCCGTGCCCATCACCGAAGGAAAGGAGGTGCACCCCATGGGCATCCTGGACACGCTCAAGAACATCACCACCCGGCAGACCCCGCAGTCCGAGAAGATCCTCGGCTCGACGCAGACGCCGAACAGCGCCGGCGGGTGGGTCTGGCCCGTTGACGACACCGTCCGGCTGGACCGCTTCCTGATCCTCGGGTCGGAGGGCGGCTCCTACTACAGCTCCGAGCGCACGCTCTCGCTGGAGAACGCCGAGGCTGTCGTGCGGGCCATCGACGCGGACGGGCCGGCCGTCGTGCGGCGCGTGGTCGAGATCTCCGAGGCCGGCCGTGCCCCGAAGAACGATCCGGCCATCTTCGTGCTGGCGCTGGCCGCCAGCGTGGGGGACGCCGCGACGAGGCGGGCCGCGTTCGAGGCGCTGCCGCGCGTCTGCCGAACGGGGACGCACCTCCTGCACTTCGCCCAGTTTGTGGAGGGGTTCCGGGGGTGGGGGCGCGGGCTGCGGCGCGCCGTGGCCGCCTGGTACACCCAGCCTGCTGACCGCCTGGCCTACCAGGCGATCAAGTACGGCAGCCGCGACGGCTGGTCGCAGCGCGACCTTCTGCGCCTGTCGCACCCGAAGGGCGTGACGGAGCAGCACGCCGCGATTCTCCACTGGATCGCGCGGGGCTGGGAGTGGGTCGGCGCGGAGCCGCACCCCGATCCGGTCCTGCGACGCATCTGGGCCGTCGAGCGGGTCCGCCGCGCCGAGACGGTCGAGGAGGTCGTGGGGCTGGTGCGCGAGCACCGGCTGCCGCGCGAGGCGGTGCCCACGCAGTGGCTCGGGCAGGCCGCCGTCTGGGAGGCGCTCCTGGAGACGGACATGCCGACCACGGCGCTGATCCGGAACCTCGCCACGCTGACGCGGGTCGGGCTGCTGGTCCCCGGCAGCGACGCCACCCGGCGGGTCGTACGGCACCTGCGGGATGCCGAGCGGCTGCGGACGGCCCGGGTCCACCCCATCGCCGTGCTGGCCGCGCTCAAGACGTACGCGTCTGGGCGCGGTGCGCGTGGGCAGGGGACCTGGGACGCCGTGCCCCAGATCGTCGATGCGCTGGACGGGGCGTTCTACACCACGTTCGAGAACGTCGAGCCGACGGGGAAGCGCTGGCTGCTGGCGCTCGACGTGTCCGGCTCGATGGGCGGCGGGACCGTCGCCGGCGTGCCGGGGCTGACCCCGCGCATCGCCACGGCCGCGATGGCCCTCGTCACGGCGGCCCGCGAGCACGACTACGAGGTGGTCGCGTTCTCGGCGCCCTCTGGCGGCGGGTACGGCGGGGCGTTCGGTGGGGGTGACTCGGGGATCACCTCGGTGCCGCTCTCGCCTCGGCAGCGGCTCGACGACGTCCTGGCCCTGACGGACACGATCCCGATGGGTGGGACGGACTGCTCGCTCCCGATGCGCTGGGCGCTGAAGGAGAAGCGGAAGGTTGACGTGTTCGTGGTGTACACGGACAACGAGACCTGGTACGGCGACATCCACCCGGCCCAGGCGCTGCGGCAGTACCGCGAGCAGACGGGGATCCCCGCGAAGCTCGTGGTGGTGTCGATGATCGCGAACCCGTTCAGCATCGCGGACCCGGCCGACGCCGGCATGCTGGACGTGGTGGGGTTCGACACGGCAACCCCGGCGATCATGGCGGACTTCGCCCGGGGGCAGTGAGAGGCCCTCGTCCCCGGGTCTGGAAGGCCCTCGCCCCCGGGTCCGGAAGGCCCTCACCCCCCGGCCCCCTCTCCCTGTGCGCGGGAGAGGGGGAGAAAAGCAAACTGCATGTGTCTCCCCCTCTCCCCCGCACAGGGAGAGGGGGCCGGGGGGTGAGGGCCT